>DASYBN010000237.1:0-3258 GCA_036500785.1 Acidobacteriaceae bacterium | reverse complement strand
TTTGACGTCGAGCACAAGGCCGCGAAGGTCTTCCGCGAGCTTCTTGCTCATGATGCTCGCCGTGATGAGGAACGGCGACTCGACCGTGCCGGTATGATCGCGCATCGCGTAAAGGATGCGGTCGGCGGGGACCAGGCGCGGGGTCTGGCCGACCAGCGCAGCGTGACACTCGCGCAGCACCTCTTTCATTCGCGACAGGGAAAGCTGCGTATCGAACCCGGGTATCGTCTCGAGCTTGTCCAGCGTGCCGCCGGTGTGGCCGAGGCTGCGGCCGGAGATCATCGGCACCGAGATGCTGGGGGCGTTCTCCGCGCCGGCTGCAGCGAGGATGGGCGCGATCAGCAGCGAACTCTTGTCGCCCACGCCGCCGGTGGAATGCTTGTCCACCGTGAAGGTATCGAGCCCGGACGCGCTGAAGGTCTCGCCGGAGAAGCGCATCGCGTTGGTGAGATCCGCGAGCTCGCGCGGTGAGAGGCCGCGCTGAAAGACAGCCATCAGGAAGCTGCCGATCTGTGCGTCGGTGATGAGGGTTTGCCCGGGAGTATCCGCACTCGCAGCCAATTTTCGCTCACCGCTTTCAACGACGCTCCGCACGAACTGTTGAATCTCTCCAGTCGAGAGCTCGTGGCCGTCGCGCTTGCGGAGGATGAGATCGATGGGATGGAAGGAATGCTCTGACATCTTCACTTTGTTTCGAGGAACTCCATGCGGAAGGCATGCGGCAGCAACGCACCGAGCGTCGTCGACTGCGGCGAACCGCCTTCGCCGGGATAAAGGATGAGCACGTCGTTATCACCGAACTCAGCGAGCGTCTGCCGGCATGCACCACACGGCATGGATGCTGAATTGTTGAGGTTGGCCACGGCAACGGCGCGGAGACGAATCGCCGGGCCATGCTCCGAGACAGCGCGCGCGATCGCGGCCTGCTCCGCACAACTCGTCAGCCGATAGGAGCAGTTTTCGACGTTGCATCCGGTGACGATGGCGCCATCTTCAAGCAGCACCGCAGCGCCAACGTGGAAGTGGCTGTAGGGCGAGTAGGAGTTCGCCGCGGCAGCCCCCGCGAGATCCCTGAGTTGCTGCTGTTCAGCGGATGAGAGCGAGTTGGTTTGGTTGGCAGACGGCATCGTGAGTTGTTTAGGGTAGACGCTCCGCGAAGCGAAGGCAAGGCGCCGAGGCCGCGCAGAGCACGCGAGTGCGGTAGCTTGGTTCCGGGCAGTGCGGCCTTGCATCCAAAGACGAGAGAAAGAATCGGAGCGAACCTTGCCAAACCGGGAGCGTCGATCGAAGGCTGCTGGAGCGCCTGCAACTGCGGGCGAGCCGCCCGTGCCACAGCCGAACGACGTTCTGAATCTCTTTCATCCCGTCACCGCCGCATGGTTTCGCGCGGTGTTCGAGGAAGTGACTGCGCCGCAGCGCGAAGGGTGGCCTGCCATCGCGCGCGGCGAGTCAACGCTGATCCTGGCGCCCACGGGAACAGGGAAGACGCTGACGGCTTTCCTATGGTGTCTCGATCGGCTGATGCTCGGCGAACCGCCCACTACCCCGGGATGCCGCGTGCTTTATGTCTCGCCGCTGAAGGCGCTCGCAGTCGACGTTGAGCGAAACCTGCGTTCGCCGCTCGCCGGCATCGCAAACATGGCGCAGCGCGAAGGCGTTGCCGTGCACCTGCCGGACATCAGCGTGCGCACGGGCGACACGAGCCAGCGTGAGCGCGCGCGATTCAAACGGCATCCCGGCGAGATTCTGATCACAACACCGGAGTCGCTCTACCTGATGCTGACGTCCGGTGTGAGCGAGGCGTTGCGATCGATCGAAACGGTGATCATCGATGAGATTCACGCGCTGGTTCCCACCAAGCGTGGAGCGCATCTCGCGCTCTCGCTGGAGCGGCTGCAGGCGTTGACCGGAAGACCCATTCAGCGCATCGGTCTCAGCGCAACTCAACGGCCGCTCGAAGAAGTTGCGCGCTTCCTCGGCGGTGCCGAGCCGGGCGCACCTGCTGTCTCCGCGCCGAACGTCGAATCCACCGCCGAAACTGACGCGGCGAATGAACCAATGCCAACCGGCATACGGTTCCGTCCGGTCACGATCGTGAACGCCGGTGCGCGCAAGCCGCTGGAGCTCTGCGTTGAGGTGCCCGTGGAGGACATGGCGAAGCTCGGCGAGGTGAACGAGCAGCCGAGTGGACCCGCGGCCCAGGGGCCGAAACGCACAAGCATATGGCAGTCGATCCACCCGAGGCTGCTGGAGATCATTCGCAGTCGCACGTCGACGCTGCTCTTCGTGAACGCGCGGCGTGTCGCGGAGCGGCTTGCCGGCGCGCTGAACGAACTCGCGGGAGAGCCGATCGCGCGCGCACATCACGGGTCGCTCGCCGCCGCGCAACGCTCTGAGATCGAAGAGATGTTGAAAGAGGGCCGCATCCGCGCGCTGGTGTGCACGTCGTCGCTCGAGCTCGGCATCGATATGGGCGCGATCGATCTCGTCATTCAGATCGAAGCGCCGCCGAGTGTCGCCAGCGGAATGCAGCGCATCGGGCGCGCGGGCCACCAGGTGGGCGCTCCATCGCACGGCATCATCTTCCCGAAATATCGCGCGGACCTGATTGCATGCGCGGCTGTGACTCAGGCCATGCACGAAGGCCACGTTGAGTCGACACGCTTTTTACGCAATCCGCTCGATGTTCTGGCGCAGCAGATGGTGGCGATTGTGTCGCATCCTCCGCTGGCGGCCCGGGAGGCCGAACGTGTTCGTGTCAGCGGAGATGTCGAAGCCGAAGCACCGGGCATCTCGTACGATGCGCTGTTGTCGATTATCCGGAGCTCGGCTCCGTTCGCCGCCCTCAGTGACGTGACGTTCAACGGCGTGCTGGACATGCTGGCCGGCCGGTATCCTTCCGACGAGTTCGCGGAGCTTCGTCCTCGCGTGACGTGGGACCGGCAGCGAAACTGGATTACGCCGCGCCAGGGCGTGCAACGCATCGCGATTCTGAACGGCGGGACGATTCCCGATCGTGGACTCTATGGCGTGTTTCTGAGCGGCACGCATACGAAGCCGCTGCGCGTTGGCGAGCTCGACGAAGAAATGGTCTTCGAAGCGCGCCAGGGAGAGACGTTCGTACTCGGCGCATCGACATGGCGCATCGACGAAATCACCCAGGACCGCGTTCTGGTAAGCCCTGCACCCGGCGAGCCGGGCAAGATGCCGTTCTGGCACGGCGATCAGGCTGGCCGCCCGATAGAATTCGGCCGGCGC
>DASYBN010000236.1:0-3207 GCA_036500785.1 Acidobacteriaceae bacterium | reverse complement strand
GCAACGCCCGATCCCACAATCTGTCCAGCCACAAGTAGCGTGGCGAGTCCACTCGCAATCGGCTTCTGCATGCATCCTCCTCTGTAAGCTTGGTCGGGGGCCTACGCGGAGTGAGCCTAGCCACGAAGTGTGAAGAGACCGCAACGGTTTGATAAATCTCGCTACCAGGAGCTGTGGATACAGAGTCCATAGCAATCGCACATAGCGCCACAGCGAAATTCATCGCTCCTTGATGACCGCGCCCAAGCCTGCAGCGGTACCATCGCCGGCCATCAAATACCATCGACCCATGGCTGCTCATCAGAAGCGCGCCCTCGTCACCGGAGGCGCCGGCCTCATCGGCTCGCACATCGTCGACCTCCTCCTCCGCGAAGGCTGGCGCGTCCGCATCCTCGACAACCTCGAGCCCAACACGCACAAGTTCGGCAAACCCGCCTGGCTCAACACTGCACTGCGTAATCCCGCCGCCGAGTTCATTGACGGCAATGTCCAGGACGCCGCCACCATGCTCGCCGCGCTCCAGGACATCGACGTCGTATTCCACGAAGCAGCCTATGGCGGCTACATGCCCGAGATGGCAAAGTACGTTCTCGTCAACAGCTTCGGCACCGCGCAGATGCTCGAGCTCATCCGCGACAACAAACTCCCCATCAAAAAAGTTCTCGTTGCCAGCTCGCAAGCCGTCTACTCCGAAGGCGCCGCACTCTGCGCGACGCACGGCCACGTCGTCCCGCACATCCGGTCAGTCGACCAGCTTCGCCGCGGCGACTTCGCCGTGCACTGCCCTGTGATTGACGGGGGTAAACGCTGCAACGAAGTCACAACATCCATCCCCACACCCGAGTCGACGCCCGGCGGCGGCGAGACCGTCTACGCTCTCACGAAAGTCGACCAGGAGCGCCTCGTTCTTCTGTGGGGCAAGCAGACCGGCATCCCTACCGTCGCGCTGCGTTACTCCTGCACCTACGGTCCGCGCCAGTCGCTCTTCAATCCGTACACCGGCGTCATCGCCATCTTCTGCACGCGCCTGCTCAACAACCAGCCGCCGATCCTCTACGAAGACGGCAACCAAACGCGCGACCTCTGTTTCGTTGAAGACATCGCGCGTGCGAACCTGCTCGCCGCGGAATCCGACGCGCTCGATGGCCAGCCCGTCAACATCGGCAGCGGCCGCGCCACCAGCGTTCGCGAGCTCGCGCACATCATCGCCGCGCAACTTAGCGTCCCCATCGAGCCGCTCGCGCGCGGCGAGTTCCGCCCCGGCGAAATCCGGTCCCTCATCTCCGACATCACCCGAGCGCAGGCCATCGGCTACTCACCCTTCGTCACCATCGAGCAGGGAATCGCCCGCTACATCGACTGGGTTTGGGACCAGACCCGAACGCAAGGCGAGATCCGAGACTACTTCGCAGAGATCGAAGCCAACCTCCGCGCCAAAGGCATCGTGCAGAGCGTCGCGTCCACATAACGCCGCAAGCTATCATCTCCTCGTGCCCGAACAGTCCATCCCCGCCGACTTCATCGACTACTCCGCCAATCGCCTCGACTCACTTCACAACGAGATCGCAACCTGCCTCGGCAAACTCAACGAAGAGCAGATCTGGCACCGCGGCGCCGCGCACGAAAACTCCATCGGCAACCTGCTGCTGCATCTCGAGGGCAACGTTCGCCAGTGGATTCTTCACGGCCTCGATGATCAACCCGACATCCGCCGCCGCGATGACGAGTTCACCCTCGCACCCTCACTCAACTCGAAGACCGCGTTCGCGAATCTCACGGCTACCGTCGCCGAAGCCCGTCAGGTCATCGGCTCGCTCGCGCCCGCGCGCCTCACGGAGATCGTCGACCCGCAGCCCACCGGCATCGCGCGCCACGTCACCATCCTCTCGGCCATTTACAGAATCGTCAGCCACTTCGCCTACCACACCGGCCAGATCGTCCTCCTCACCAAACAACTCACCGGCGCCGACCTCGACCTCACCATCCCGCGCAAGCGCTGAGCCGTCCCCGAACTCTGCGCGAGCTCGCGCAAGTGCGGTAAAATCAAGCATGGGCGCGCCCTTGCCTCCTCCGCGCGAACCCATCCTTCCTGAGAGCGCACTCCTCGTGAACAAAAAGCAGTCCGCCGTGATTCTTGGCGCCCAGTGGGGCGACGAAGGCAAAGGCAAGATCGTCGACGTCCTCAGCGAGAAGTTCGACATCGTTGCGCGCTACGCCGGCGGCCACAACGCCGGCCACACCGTCATCATCGGTGGCAAGAAGTTCGTCCTGCAGCTCATCCCGTGCGGCGTTCTGCGCCCCGGCTGCAAAGGCGTCATCGGCAACGGCGTTGTGCTTGACCCCGCCGCGTTCCTCGCCGAGATCAAGAAGCTCAAGGACGCCGGCCTTCCCGCCTATCGCCCCGAAGAAAAGCAACTGTTCATCTCCAACCGCGCGCAGGTCATCCTCCCGTACCACCGCATGATCGAGCTCGCCGCCGAGACCGCGCCTGGCCGCCAGACCATCGGCACCACGCGACGCGGCATCGGCCCCGCGTATGAAGACAAGATTCACCGCAACGGCCTGCGCGTCGCCGACCTGCTCAACTCCTCGCTTCTGCGCACGCACATCAACAACGCCTGCCACGAGAAGAACACCATTGCGCACGCGCTCTTCGGCACCGAGCCTCTCGACCCGCGCCAGATGTACGAGGAGTACTCACGCTACGCCGAGCAGATCGCTCCCTTCGTCGCCGACACCGCTGTCCTGCTCAACAAGGGCATCGACGAAGGCCAGAACGTCATGTTCGAGGGCGCGCAGGGCGCTCTGCTCGATATCGATCACGGAACGTATCCGTTCGTCACCAGCTCCAACTGCACCGCCGGCGGAGCCGTCACAGGAACCGGCGTCGGCCCGACGCGCATCGGCACTGTGATCGGCGTCACGAAAGCCTACGTCACGCGCGTTGGTGAAGGCCCGTTCCCCACCGAGATCTCCGACTCGCAGGGCGACCTGCTCCGCGCCCGCGGCCAGGAGTACGGCGCCGTCACCGGCCGCCCGCGCCGCACCGGCTGGCTCGACCTCCCGCTGCTCCGCTACTCCAACATGATCAACTCCACCGAGTGGCTCGTCGTCACCAAGATGGACGTCATGGACGAGTGCGCCGACATCCCCGTCTGCACTCATTACAAGATCGACGGCAAGCTCACCGACGTCATCCCCGCCGAC
>DASYBN010000235.1:0-2959 GCA_036500785.1 Acidobacteriaceae bacterium | reverse complement strand
ACCTTGCGGATGAGCCGTATCGGCAGACGCGAGAGGTGCACGCCTCCGATTCCAAGCCGCGCTCCATCCGGAACCTGAGCTGCAAGCTCGTCGAGCGAGACGATCTTCGTTGGGTTTGCCTGGCCTGCTACAGCACCGCGCAAGAAACGCCTCCATCGATTGAAAGACACTGGCCGGTGATCCACGAGCTCTCATCACTCGCCAGGAACAGTGCGCCTTGCGCGACATCAATCGGCTGTCCGATGCGGCCGAGCGGATGCATCGCGTCCCACGCAGCACGCAGCGCCTTCGGATCAGGCACGCGCGACAGAACGCCTTCGTTCATCGGCGTGTCCACTGTGCCCGGAGCTATGCAGTTGACGCGAATCCCCGCGCTCGCATACTCGCGGGCCATCTGCCGCGTCATGCTGACGATGCCGCCCTTGCTGGCGGCGTAATGCGGATAGCCGGGGAAGCCGAAGAGCGCCTGCACAGAGGAGATATTCACGATGGCGCCGCGGCCAAGCTCCAGCATCCCGGGAAGCACATGCTTTGCGCAGAGAAACGTGCCTGTGAGGTTCACGTCGAGAATGCGGCGCCAGTCCTTGAGCTCGAGCTTGTGCGCCGGTGCCTCATGCGCAATGCCGGCAACGTTCATCAGCACATCGATGGAGCCGAACTCGCGGGCGCCAGACATTACGATTGCTTGCACGTCCGCTTCGGAGCTCACATCCGTCCGCTGAAAGAAGCACTCGCCACCGGCTTCGCGAATCTCCTGCTGGGTGTCGTTGCCCTTCCGCTCGTCGAGATCAGCAGCGACGATGCGGGCGCCCTCCCGAGCGCAAAGCAGCGCGATTGCTTTGCCGATTCCCATGGCGGCTCCCGTGACCAGAACCACACGATTCTGCAAACGCATTTGTCGATTGCCCTCCCAACGAACCATTCACCGGCGCAGACAACATACCATGTTGAAGCGACGTTTTGAAAGCATTCATTTTTCGGCAATGGCGCCGCGATATGTGCTCTAATCCGTGCGAGCAGAAACCGTGCAAGCCACAGGCGCGCGTAATTTTCGGACGCGCGACACAACACGGACGTCAGTACGAGACACACGGAGAGAAAAGCATGGACGTGATCGCCAATGACGGCAATCTATGCGGCGAAGGCCCGCACTGGGACGAGCAGGAGCAGGTCCTCTACTGGACCGACATCGACGGCCGAAAGCTGTACCGCTATTTGTGGCAGGAGCAGCGCCACGAGCTTGTGGAGGAGGGTCTCTCGATCAATGGCTTCACCCGTCAGCGCGATGGCTCCTTCGTTCTTACGAATCCGGAAGGGGCGTGGTGGTGGCGGCCCGGTGAGGCTCCGCTGCTGATTGCAGCGGAAGCGGAGGGCCAGGAGTGCCGCCTGAACGACTGCCTGGCCGATCCCGAAGGCCGCGTCTACTCCGGCTCGTACCACCTCGATGAATCTGGAAGATCTTCGCCGAGTTATCTCTTTCGTTTCGACATAGACGGCTCGGCTCATGTGGTGGATGAGGGGATCTGTTTCGCGAATGGCCTGGCGCTTTCGCCAGACGGCGGCACACTCTACTTCACCGACCTGGCGGCGCGTTGCGTGTATGCCTACGACAGGCGCAGCAGCGACGGCTCACTGCGAAACCGGCGAATATTTTTGCGGATCGATCGTGCGGAAGGAATGCCCGATGGCCTGACGGTGGATGCCGAAGGTTTCCTGTGGTGCGCGCACTGGTTCGGCGGGTGTGTGACGCGCTACGACCCGGAAGGGACCCGGGAACGCCGCATCGAGACGCCTGCGACCCAGACCTCGTCGCTGGCCTTCGGCGGACCGGATCTGGATGAGCTCTACATCACGTCTGCCGCGCTGCACAACTGCCTTGTGCTCGCGCCGCAGGGATATCAACCGGAGAACGTCTTCCCCGGGGGACCGCTCTACCGCTACAGGTCCGGAGTGCGGGGCAGGCTGAAGCATCGGTCGGCTATACAAAGACCTGCCGGTTCGTGAACTGTTTCGTCCGTTACTGCCCGACACCATCGAACTCGAGATACACAGCCATCGCGATCGTGCCGATCTGCTTGCTGCCGCTGGTTGCAGTCCATGTGAGGTTTACCGGCGACTTCAGCGCGGGATCGCTAGGCGGCGCGATGAGAAAAACCTGTACGGGATAACTCTCGCCGGGCTCCAGGTGATACGTTCCTGGCCCGGTGTACTGCTTCCAAGTCGAGGGTATGTTCGACGTGATCTGGATGTCCTGCGCCTCAGCAGTGTGATTTTCAAGCAGCAGCGGTACCCATAGCTGCCGGTCGGTGCCGAGCGCGGTTTCGTTGGGCACGAGCGATTCGAGCGGCTTAAGATCGTGAGCCACGTAGAACTGCCTGTAAAAGTGCCACGGGCCTCCGAGCTCAAAGGCCAGCCCAGCCTGGCTGAGCGGCGGATGCCACGGCACGGATTCCTGCATGACTGGCTTGTCCGCGCCCTGCCATATATCCGCAGTAGGAGAAGCGGGGACCATCGACTTGCCGAGGATGAAGTACTCCGGCATGTCGGTGAAGTATTGGAGCGTCTTGTCATCAAAATCGAGCTGCGTGGCGTACTGTTCCCAGGCCAGCCGATTCAGCTGAGAGTAGGTCATCTTCTTCGCCTGAGAGACATCCGTCGCCAGGTACATAGGCCCGCGCCCCTTCAGGAAATCCGGGTGTGTCGCGTCAGAAAAGTAGTAGATCTTCTTTGGCTGCCATGGCCGCAGACCTTCGCCGTAGTTGCCCGTGCCTCGATGGGCGCGCGGAGCTTCCAACACCTCGGGGAACGCAGTGGGGATGTTGGCCAGGTCGAACGCTTCGGTCGCGATCACGGCGGATGCCTGGTGATCTCCGTGGTTTTCGCCGGCAACATACGCGGGCAGCCACGTGATGATCACGTCCGGCCGCGTGAGGCGCACGAGCCGCACCGTTTCGTCGAG
>DASYBN010000234.1:0-2984 GCA_036500785.1 Acidobacteriaceae bacterium | reverse complement strand
GGGCGATCTGAAACGCGTGATGAAGATGTATCCGGATTCGCCGTATGCGGCGCGCGCGGCGTTCGACCTGCTTGACAACAAGCTGTGTGGGGACTGGCAGGGGCTGGCGAAGTGCCCGGAGATGGAGACGCAGCTTTATCTTAAATACGCGGACCGCTATCCGGATGGCCCGAAGTCGGCGGAGGCGCTGTATGACGCGGCGTACCGGCAGGGTGTCCTGGTCACGATGTACACCGTGGACGACGACAAGAAGGACTCGGACAAGGCGGCGCAGAACTGCCAGGCGATCGCGGATCAGTTGCGGCAGAAGTATGCGAAGTCAGACTATGCCGCGCGGGCCGAGAGCATCGCGTTTCGCGTGAAGCAGGGGATACCGATCTACGGAAGCGACCGCGATTAAAGTTTCAGCAGCCGTTCCGCGTTGCGGTGCGTGAGTGCGGCGAGGTCGGTGTCGTTGAGGCCGAGCGCCGCGAGGAATTCCTTCCCTCTTGTAGTGGGGCTAAAGGGGTAGTCGACGGAGTACATCATGCGATCGAGGCCGAGAACGGTCCGGGCGCATTCAAACGGCGGCCGCGTGAAGTAGCCGCTGGTGGTGATGTGGACCTGCTGCGCGAAGGTCTCGGCAACACTTCGCTTGAGGTGCTTCGCCTGGCTGAACACCGCGTTGGAGCGCGCGAGCGCGAAGGGAAGCATCTCGCCCATGTGCCCGATGATGATCTGCAGCTGAGGGAGGCGATCAAGCACACCCGAGACGATCAGGCGGAGGATGTGAATCGCCGTTTCGGAGTGCCAGCCCCAGCCGGCGATCGACAGCAGGAAGCCGGTGTTGTCCGGCAGGTTGCCGTAGTAGATGTCGTTGACGGCAGCGGGCGGAGGAGCGGGGTGAATGTAGAGCGGCACGTTAAGCGCCTGGATGGCTTCGAGCAGAGGAAAGAACTCCGGAGCGTCGAGGAATTTGTTGTCGATGGTGCCGTCGATCATCACGCCTTTGAAGCCGAGTTGCGTGATCGCCCGCTCGATCTCTTTGATGGCCTCGGGGACGTTGCGGAGGCCGGGTGTGGCGAAGGCGGCGAAGCGATCCGGGTGCGCGCGGACGGCGGCGGCTGCCTCATCGTGAACGCTGCCTAAAACTACATTGGCGTTCTCGCGTGTCAGTTTATCGAGGCCGTGCGCGGCGAGCGACAGCACCTGCTGGGTGACGCCGCCCTCGTCCATCGCGCGAAGGCGAATGTCTCCGAGATCCAGCAGCTTCTCCTGCATGCGGGCGATTTCGATGGGCGTATTTCCGCCGAGAGCGTCAGTGGCTTTGAGGAACTCTGTTGTCACAAAATGCTCTTCCAGCGTGATGGTCTTCATAGGGACTCTGATGCGCTGATCCCAGCGATAGAATCAGAAACATGCCTGTGTTTAAAGTGTTGATCCTGGCGATTGTGCAAGGGCTCGCCGAACTTCTTCCTGTGTCCAGCTCCGCGCATGTGGTTGTGACGGAAAAGCTGCTTGGGCTGGACCCGTCGTCACCTGAGATGACGCTGTTGCTGGTGATGCTGCACACGGGAACGATGTTCGCCGTGATCGCATTTTTCTGGAAGCAGTGGAAGCGCACGTATTTTGTGAGTGCAGATGCGTTCAAGCGGTTCGTCGTGCGGGCGATCTGGGCAACGGCGCTGACGGCGGTCATTGGCTATCCGATCATTCATGTCATCGAGCATCATGAGCGGCACAAGATGCTGGCCGCTGCTGTCACGTCGACGACGGTTCCGTGCACTTATGGGAAAGGTGACGTAGAGGCGCTTTTTTCGCGGCTGGATCTGGTCGCGCCGGCGCTGTTTGCAGCGGGGCTGCTGATCCTGTGGGCGGGGATGAAAGAGCGAGGCAAATCGCCGCTCGCGAACTTGAGCTATGAGCGCGCAGCGTCGCGTTCAGGCGAGAACGTGACCTTCAAGCAGGCTGGGTGGATGGGGGCGGTGCAGGGGCTGTGTCTTCCCTTCCGCGGATTCTCGCGTTCCGGTGCGACGATCTCGACGGGACTGCTCACTGGCGCGGAACGTACGCGCGCGGAACGGTTCTCGTTCGCACTGGCGGTGATTCTTACACCGGCGGCGCTGGCGCGCGAGGCGTGGAGAGTAGCCCGGGCGGCGCACGATGCGACTCCGGGATGTCATCCGGCGAATCTGCACGCGAGCTTCGCGATGGGTGCGGTGGGAATGGTCCTCAGCTTCGCGGCGGGGCTGGTGGCCTTGCGCTGGCTGAGCTCGTGGCTGGAGAACGGGCGGTGGTATCTGTTCGGAATTTACTGCGTGGTGGCGAGCGCGGTTGTGTTTTACCTGCATCACATCGGCTACTAAAGAACGCGACGGAGAATCGCCAGACGCAAAGAAGGCGGCCCTCGACGGCCGCCCCCTTTGCAACCTCTTTGGTAGAAAACTACGCTGCAGCCTTGGTGGCGTCGCGGTGGTTCCTCACGAAGTCGTGGGAGTTCTGCACGTGGGCCTGCTGCTCGGTGAGGAGCTGGCGGACGGGCAGCGGCAGGTCATGCTCGAGCGCGTCCTTGTAAGCCTTCTTGGCGATGTCTTCGCCCTGCTCTGCGGTGGCGAGCAGCTCATAGTCAGAGCCCAAGCCGAGCTTGGCTTTGAGGTCACCCCAGGTGCGATGCAGCGCACCGGCTGTTGTACCGGACTCCTTCACGTCGGCCATGCCGGCGCGGTGGAGCTCGTTCTCAAGCTCGGCGCGAAAGTTTGCGCGTTTCAAGCTTTCGGCCAAGAAGTAGCGCTTCAGCGTGTCGTCCTTGAGGTGCTCGCCGATATCGGCGAAGCCCTTCTGTCCGTCCTGCAGGACCTTGATGACGTCGAGCAGGACGCGTTCCATATCCCGGTTCTTCTCCGACCCGTCCAGTGAGTTTGCCATGTCGTTCTTCCCCGTTCCTCAGAAAATGTGCGACCGGGTCTGGGGCTGAGCGCGATTCTCCTTCGCCGCCAGCAAGGGAG
>DASYBN010000233.1:0-8516 GCA_036500785.1 Acidobacteriaceae bacterium | reverse complement strand
TGGCGGCCTTTGTGTTTTGCGATCGGGGCGGGGCGGGCGGTCGTGAAATGCGGGGATCCTTCGGCTGCGCGTTCGCGATGCGAACGCTTCGCTCAGGATGACAGTGCCTGGGGCCACACCGACCGGCGGGGATGGCGGCCTTTCGCTTTTGTGGTGCATGGGTGAACTCTTTGCTGTCCTACTCCCTGATTGCGAGCTCGAGCTCTACAGTCTGGTCAGGGAATACGGCCTGCATCTCGAGCCGGCCACCGAGCGCTTCGACATACTGGCGCAACGTGCTGACGTGCATGTCGGCGCGGTTTTCGATCTTGGATACCTCGCTCTGTGCGCTCTCGAGCCCCGCGGCTACCTGCGACTGATTCAGTTTACGGGCACGGCGCAGTTCGTGGAGCGCCATCCGTTCGAGTGTTCGAGCGACTCGGGTCTCGACACGCGCACGCCGCTCAGGCGACATGCGCTCGCGAAGAGTATTGAAGTTCCTGGCCATGGATTACCTCACGGAGGTGTCGCGCGATTTGCGCGACGGATTCGATTGCGACGCTAACCCGCCCAGTTCGGAAAGGTGAGCGGCATAAAAAGCGTCAGCCCGCGCGATGGCCTCGGCGGTCCAACGTGAATCGCCTGTCTTGTCTCCGCCAAGCAGCAGGAGCGCTACGCGGCGAGGGTCGAAGGCGAAGAGGATGCGATACGGGCGCCCATGATGCTGGACGCGGAGCTCCTTCATGTTGGCAAACTTCGATCCGGACAGCGTGCCAACGTGAGGACGACGAAGAGCAGGGCCATACTCTTCGAGCAGACGCACCGAATAGGCCACGCTTTCCTGCTCCTCCTCATCGAGGCCGTCCCACCACACTCCGAAGTCATCGGTGAACTCGACCTCGAATGCCACGAGGGTAGTATGCCGCTAACAGAATAGGCTGTCAACGGAATAGTGCCCTATTCGGATTTATTTGGGGATGGGTGGGCGGTCGCGAAATGCGGGGATCCTTCGGCTGCGCGTTCGCGATGCGAACGCTTCGCTCAGGATGACAGTGTGTAGGGGTTACAGTGGGTGCGGTCAGGACAAGGCACGTGCGGCGAGTGTTTGCACGATTCACTACTCACGGTTCGCTGTCTCTGCGTAGAATCGGTGACGCTCTCAGCAGCCAGATTTTAGAGAAGCCAAACTTTACCTGGAGATCCGCAATGGACCAGCAGCAGCACGCCGTTACGCCTGAACGCATTATGCAGTTTGCCTGGGGCTTTGCTCCGCCTCTGGTTATTGAAGCAGGGATTCGGCATAAGGTTTTTGATGCGCTGGATGCGGGGCCGAAGACGGTGGAGGAGGTTGCGGCTGCGACGGGAGCGTCGGCACGGGGGCTGCGCGCGATCATGAATTGCCTGGTGGGGCTCGAGCTCTTGAAGAAGAGCGATGGCAAGTACGAGCTGACGCCGGAGAGCTCAACGTTTCTGGTGACGACGAAGCCGAGCTTCTTTGGGGGCATGGTGGCGCATACGTCGGGGCAGTTGATGCCGCCGTGGCTGCACATCAGCGACGTGGTTAAGACGGGCAAGCCGGCGGCAGCGGTGAATCTGGAAGGCGATGGCAGCGCGTTCTTTCAGGAGCTGGTCTCGAATATTTTTCCGATGAGCTATGGAGCGGCGCAGGCGCTCGCGAAGCACCTCAACTTCGGAGAGGCTGGTGGGCCGGTGCGCGTGCTCGATCTGGGCGCGGGGTCGGGTGTGTGGGGCATTGCGGTGGCGCAGAGCTCGCCGCGCGTCGAGGTGACGGCGGTGGATTGGCCGGCGGTGCTTCCGATCGCGCAGAAGACGGCGGCGAAGTTTGGGCTGGCGGAGCGGTACAAGACGGTTCCCGGCGATCTGGCGACGGCGGACTTCGGCCGCGACTATGACGTGATTACGATTGGGCACATTCTGCATAGCGAGGGCGTGGAGCGTTCGAAGCAGCTGCTGCGGAAGTGCTTCGACGCACTGGCGCCGGGCGGCACGATTGCGATCCAGGAGTTTCTCGTGAACGCTGACCACACCGGGCCGCCGATGGGCGTCATCTTCGCGGTGAACATGCTGATCAATACGGAAAATGGCGATACGTGGAGCTTTGAGGAGATTGCGGGGTGGTTGAAGGAGGTGGGGTTCGCGAATCCGCGGCTGCTAGAGGCTCCGGGTCCCTCGCCGCTGATTCTCGCGACGAAGGGGTAGGGCGAGCGGTTAGTGAATAAGGCAAAGGCCGCTGATCGAAGCGGCCTTCGCTTTCGGTTTGGCATCGGCTCAATAGGTCAGTCTTAACGTGGCGAGCCCGGCGATTTGGATCTGCCGGTTGATTTCCACGTACTCAGACCCGCAAAACCCCCATCTGACGCAGATTTCCTCTGCGAACCATTTTTCGGTTATCGATTGGCCCAGCCGTTCACCATCACAAAAGACCGAGTACGTGCCGTCCGCATCGCGCACAAACTCCCAGGTGACTATTTTCATGAGGCACTGCCCTTTGGTAAATAGCTGACGAGAGACTCCCTACTTCAGATACTTCTCGGGGAGGGTGACGCCGGAGCGCTCGTCGTCCCAGAGAATGCTGGCGATCCAGTAGCGGCCCTGGGCGTGGACGAGTTGGAGGGAGTTGATGCCGCGGACGAAGGGCTTGGGGTCGTCGGCGGTGTGGCGGGATTCGTAGGTGCTCCAGACGCTGATGAGGTTGCCGAACTCTTCGACGCGATTGGCGATGCCGCGCTCGAAGAAGCCGTTGGTCTGGAAGAAGGGCGCGTCGCGGTCGATGTAGTCCTGCGGGGTGAGGAAGACGACGTCGTCGGGGTGGGCGGGCTTGCCGTCGGCGGCGGGTGCGGCGTGGCGGATGATGCCGAGGCGGCCGTCGGGAAGGAAGAGCGAGCGGAAGCGGTCCCAGTCGCGGGGCTGGCCGGCGGGGCCGCTGATGACGTCGTAGAGCGCGGCCATGAGGGCGTCGACGCTCTCGACGTCGGCGGGTTTGGCTTTGGGCCAGTCGGTGTGGGAGGCGATCGATCCGGCGAGAGGTTTCGGAGCCGGCGGCGGTGCGGTGGTCTGGGCCGTTGCGAGGTTGCAGGACAGCAACGCGGTCGTTAGAAGCACGGAAGAGATTGAAAGCACGCGCACAAAGCACCCCCGAAAAAGTTCTCCGGAGGATACCAGAGGGCTGCGTGCGGGTGCGCTCGGCGTGAACCCAGAGGGCGGCGTGGCGGAAATGCACCGCTTTTTTTGATGTTAGCGAGGCGACAAAGCAACTGTGGACTTATGGCGACTCTCCAATGCTCAACGATGATGGAGGTGACGAATGGAGTCGATTCATAACGGACAGTGCGGGCTCTGCGGTCACTTCGGAGAGAGACACAATCAGACACCTGCGCTGGTGTCGATTCTCAGCAGCAAACAGGCGAGCGAGACGATGCTGGATGATTGCGGACATCCGCGTCATGCCGCGCTTCACCTGAAGGTGTCTCCAATCTCCGGCTGTGACGGGTTTGTGCCAGCGGCACAAGCCTGACCGGGCCCTGCTCGCCCCCTCCCCGGGACGAGCCCCCACGTATGAATGCGGCTGACGAGACAGCCTCGCGCGTGTTTCCTGGGTACACGCGCCAGGCTGTTTCGTTTTTAAGGGCAGGGATTAGGGGTTAGGGATTAGGCGGTCAGGCGTAGGCGCCGAGGGTTTCCAGGTAGCCGGGTGTTGGGGCGACGAGGAGAGAGAACTCGCGGAGGGGATGCGCTTCGGGACCGCGCTCCTGGGTGTGATGACCGAGGAGGGCCTGTTGGATTTCGACGCGGGCGGACCGGTCCTCGGCGCTGAGCCGGGTCCAGTAGATGGAGAAGCTTTGCCCGCAGATCGGGCACTGCACGTCACAGTCGCTTTCAGAGGCCTTACATAAAACCTGCATCGTTGGTTGTCCCCGTAAATCCAGAATGGAATCTACGAGAGCGGCGGTTGACGGGCGATGGCGCGTTGGCTGTAAGCCGTACAACTTTGCTTGGAATTTGGGGCCTTTTGTAATGGCGGATTTGTACTGTGACGGAGGTACTGTTACGGGGGGTCGCCGAAGCGGCGGAGCTCTTGACGGGGGGGTCTACGACCGATCGCGTAAGCTGCTCGCGTGAGATTCGTCGACACAGAACAAGTATTTGAAGAGCGCGCACGAGCGTTTTGCTCCACCCTTGAGGCCGACTTCGGAATCGGAGCGGACGCTCTTCGCAAATTGCGAGATGTTTTATTGCCCCTTTACACGGCCGCGCTCGCGCTGTCCTTGCCTATTGCGTCCGAGGATGACCTCCCAGAAGACACGGACCGAATCCGGCAGGAGCGAAAAGCCATTGAGCAGCGGCTCGCGAACGCGGGGTTTCAGGACGGGTTCTGGGTGGTTTTCGATCCCCTACAGCTGCAGAGGCAGGATCCACTCCGAACGTCGGTGTCGGACTGCATGGCCGATATCTGGAGCGACCTGAAGCCCGGGCTCGAGGCGCTCGAAACGGATCGAAGCCACTATTTCGATAGTGCTGTTTGGGAATGGAGCTTCTCGTTCCGAACGCACTGGGGCAGGCATGCGATCGACGCGCTGCGTGCGATTCATTTCCAACTGGAGGACGAAGGGTAGGCTGACCATCTATTCTTAGAAGCAGTGACTAACATGATCAAGATCCAGCTTCCGGACGGGTCGGTGCGTGAGGTTCCGCAGGGTACGACGCCGCTCGATATTGCCAACAGCATCTCGCCGCGTTTGGCCGCGGCCGTGATGGTCGCGCGGGTGCGGCCGTTGAATGTGCGAGCGACGAATGAGAGCGCCGACGCGGAGGCCAAGGCCGAGCAGACGGAAGAGGCGATGTACTCGGGGACGGCGGAGCAGGGCGAGCGGATTGTTGATCTTGCGGCGCCGCTGAACGAGGATGTGGCGCTGGAACTGATCAAGGAGAGCGATCCGGCGGCGCTGCGCGTGGCGCGGCACTCGGCGGCGCATGTGATGGCGACGGCGATTCTGGAGCTGTTTCCGGAGACGAAGCTGGGGCATGGCCCAGCGACGGACAACGGATTTTTCTACGACGTGTATCGCGAGACGCCGTTTACTGAAGCTGATTTAGCGGCGATTGAGAAGAGGATGCACGACGTTGTGGCGCGCGACGAGAAGTTTGAGCGTGTGGAGGAGCCGCGCGCCAAGGGGCTGACGGACTACTCGGCACAGGGCGAGTTCATGAAGGTGCACTTCATCGAGCGGTTCACGAAGCCCGGCGACACGATCTCGCTGTACAGGAACGGCAAGTTTACTGACTTCTGCCGCGGGCCGCATTTGCCGTCGACGGGGCGCGTGAAGGCGTTCAAGATTATGTCGATTGCGGGCGCGTACTGGCTGGGCAAAGAGGACAACCAGCAGCTGCAGCGCATCTATGGGACGGCGTTTTTCTCGCAGAAGGACCTCGACGCGCACTTCAAGTATCTCGAAGAGATCAAGGCACGGGATCATCGCGTGCTGGGCAAGCAGCTTGATCTGTTTTCGATCCAGGAGGTCGCGGGCGCCGGGCTGATCTTCTGGCATCCGAAGGGCGGGCTGATCCGCAAGACGATGGAGGACTGGATGCGCGAGGAGTGCATCCGGCGCGGCTACCAGATGGTCTTTACGCCGCACATTATGCGGCGCGAGCTGTGGAAGATCTCGGGGCATGAGGAGAATTACGCGGAGAATATGTATCCGCCGATGGAGCTCGATGATGCTGAGTACCGCATCAAGCCGATGAACTGCCCCGGCCATATTCTCATCTACAAGAATTCGCCTAAGAGCTATCGCGATCTGCCGCAGCGGTATGCGGAGTTGGGGAATGTGTATCGCTACGAGCGCAGCGGAACGATGCATGGCCTGTTGCGTGTGCGCGGGTTCACGCAGGACGACGCTCACATCTTCTGCACGCCGGAACAGATCGAAGACGAGATGGAAGCGTGCGTCGATTTCGCAGAGTCTGTCCTGAAGACGTTTGGATTCTCGGAGTTCAAGGTGGAGCTTTCGACATGGGACCCGAAGGATCCCAAGTTCATCGGCGGCGCCGAGCAGTGGGAGCGCGCGAATGGCTCGCTGACGCGCGTGCTGGAGCGCAAGAAGATCGACTACAAGACGATTCCCGGGGAAGCCGCGTTCTACGGGCCCAAAATCGATATCAAGCTGGTGGATGTTCTGGGGCGGTTGTGGCAGTTGTCGACGGTGCAGTTCGACTGGAACCTTCCGGAACGGTTCGAGCTGGAGTACGTTGGCGAAGATGGCGAGCGGCACCGGCCGGTGATGGTGCATCGCGCGCTGTTCGGGTCTGTGGAGAGATTTTTTGGGGTGCTGATTGAGCACTACGCGGGGGCGTTTCCGTTCTGGCTGGCGCCGGCGCAGGTGGGTGTGGTGCCGATCTCGGAGAAGCATCACGATTATGCGCAGGGTGTGAAGCAGCGGCTTGAGGCGGCGGGCGTTCGGGCGGAGCTTGATTTGTCGAATCAGAAGATGAACGCGAAGATTCGGGACTTCGGGCTGCAGAAGGTGCCGTTCATTCTTGTGGTCGGTGACAAGGAAGCGGCGACGGATTCGGTGAGCGTGCGGGTGCGGGGCAAGGGCGATCAGGGGTCGCAGACGGTGGAGGCGTTTTTGGCGCGGGCGAAGGGGCTGGTCGCAGAGCACTCGATGGAGCTTTAGCTGATTCGGCTTGCGATTGCGTGTCTATGGTCATAGACTATGGTCATGAAGGCAACGGCGAAAACAGAGACGCGCACGATCGCGGCAGGTGAGTTCAAGGCCAAGTGCCTGCAGCTGATGGATGAAGTGAAGACGAAGAAGTTGCACCTCATCGTCACCAAACGGGGGGAGCCGGTCATGGAGATAGGGCCGCCGGCGGAGAAGGAGAAGCCGTTCCGTTCGGTTGTGGGGCGTTCTGCACGGATTAATGTCCCGAGCGCCGCGGACTGGAAGAGGCTCAAGACAGAGCTTGCTGCGGAGTGGGACGAACCGGCGGATAAGCTGGCGCGTATGGCGCATGGCCACGCTGATTCGAGGAAGCGCCGCGCATGAACGGATACCTGCTTGATACGCATGCGTGGCTATGGGTGCAGCGCGGCGAGAGGAACGAGCTGTCGCCGGCGTTCGTCGGAGAACTTGAGCAGTACCAGCGCCGCGGAGAGGTCTTCGTCTCAGCAATCTCAATCCTCGAAATCGCACGCCTGGTCGCATCCGGCGGCTTCGATCTGGGCATGTCCGTTGAGCAGTTCTTGGACGAAGGCACAGCGGATGGCGGGTTCCGTCTGCTCGACCTCTCTCCACGAATCCTGATCGGATCCACTCGTCTTCCTGGAAAGCTGCACCGAAATCCGTCCGACCGGCTGCTGATCGCGACGGCACGTGATCATGGCCTCACTCTGATTACGCGCGATCGCGACATCCTGACCTATGCGCGAACTGGCCATTTGAGCGCGCGCAAGCTTTAGCGGGCGAAGGCGGTTGAGCGGGCGGCGAGATGGTCGATGAGGTCGTGGAGGTATTGGGTGGTGGTGAGGGTGAGGCCCATGAACTCGACGCCGATGCCGTCGGGGCCGCGGCGGCCGGTGGCGCGGGCGCGTACGCGGAAGGGCTGTCGGTTGACGGTGAAGGTCAGCTCGAAGGTGCTGCGCAGGCGGATCTCTGATTCGTTGAGAAGAACCAACTTGCATCCGGTGAGGCTCAGATCCGCTATACGGGCGGGGCATGACGCGGCGGTCCAGTGAGAGTGGATCTCGGCCGTGCCCGCGCAGGGAAAACGAGGGTGCTGTCGTTGCTCTCTCATCGCGTGCGTTCCTGTGGTTTCTGATCGGCGGCGGCGGTGGAGTGGGCGAGGACTGTCACAAGATGAAACGGTGGCGCGACGCTCGTCGAAGGTCGTGCCCGTTGGTCTGCATCTTTTGGTGTAGGCGGTGTCTGTTGAGGACGCGTTTTCCTCCGTCGTTATTTCATAAAATTTCTTAAGCGCCTGCAACGCGGTAATCCGCCGCGTTGCTGAGAGCACAACGGAAGAGTGGCGCCGTTTCTTGAGTCAGCCCATCGTCAGAGTTTGGCGACTCCCACAGTCACTGTTCACGCGACCTGACAACTCTCCCACGGTCGAAGAGGACGGATGTTTTCTCTCCGGCACGGCGTCCTGATACGGGCACCCATTCAACGCTGCTTTGCGCTGTCGACGCATCTTGGTGTCGTCGAGCGCACGCTGGGTATGCAAGCGGTTGAAGGCCGCACAGACGGCATGGTCACGGCGGGCGACGTTATCCGCTGGGAGGGCATCCAGCTGGGCTTCTTCAACTATCACGTGACGCTGATCGCGGCTGAGAGCTGGGACCCTCCGTTTCACTTTCAGGATCGGATGATCGAGGGGCGGTTTCGCAGCCTGGAGCACGATCATCGCTTGATCGAGACGGCGAATGGGACGTTCGTTGACGACTGCGTCCGGTTTACGATGCCGTTGGGATGGGCGGGCGATCTTGCCGGGCGTGCGATTGTTGTGCCGCACAT
>DASYBN010000232.1:0-4207 GCA_036500785.1 Acidobacteriaceae bacterium | reverse complement strand
GTAAACATGCTCACGCCGAAGTTGGGCTCAACAAACAGCCCGGTCCAGCCCAGCCACTTTTCGAGCACCGGGCCGACATGGTCCCGCACGATCGGTACCAGGACAACCAGAGCCCACAGTCCGTAAACAACGCTCGGGATGGCCGCCAGCAACTCGGTCAGGAACGAAATCGGTCCGCGCAGCGCCGGCGGACAAATATCCAGCACAAAGATGGAAACGAACAGCGCCAGCGGAACGGCCATGAGCAGCGCCAGGAACGACGAGACCAGCGTTCCATAGATAAACGGAAGCGCGCCAAAGCTTCCATTCACCGGATCCCAGTTGGAAGTCTTGAAGAAGTGCCAGCCGAAGGCGTGGATCGACAGCCGCGAATCGAGGATGAGAACCCAGAGGATCAGCGCCACGATCACGAAAATGCTCAGCGCCGACAGCAGCATCAGCATGCCGAACGTTCTGTCTGCGAACCGGCCTGGGCTTCGCTCGCGCAAAAACCTCCGAATCTCGGAGGGCTGCGAAGGGGCCGGTGTAGGCGATGCCTGCTCAGGCCTCTTGCCCGCGGACGCAACGGTGGGGGTCGGTGGCAGGGTGACTGGATTCCGCTGGTTCATAAAGCGTTTGCCACTCGAGGGTAGGGGCCGATTGTGAAAGGAATGTAAACCGGAGACGAGAAAGGCCGCCGGATCGAGCTTCATCCGGCGGCCTCTCACAACAGTTAGTGGATCTGATTGATCGCGGCGTTCACCTTCTCTGCAACCGCCTTCGGCAGCGGAGCGTAGTTGAGGGCCGACACCTCGCCCTCTCCGTGCTCCAGCATCCAGTGCAGGAAGTCGACCATCACCTTTTCCTTCGCCTGATCGTCCCAGTGCTGCGGAATCAGCAGCCACGTGAACGACGAGATCGGGTACGCATCCGCGCCCGGCGCGTTGGTGATCGACACACGGAAGTCGGCCGGCATATTCTTCGCCGCGCCCGCCGCCGCCGCCGTTACACCCTCCACCGAAGCCTTCAGGTACTTGCCCGAAGCGTTCCGCACCAGGCCAAACGGCATATGGTTCTGCAGCGCATAGATCAGCTCAACATAACCGAAGGAGTACGGGCTTGAGCGCACCATGCCGGCCACGCCTTCATTGCCCTTCTGCCCAATTCCAATCGGCCACTTCACCGACGTGCCCTTGCCGATCTGCTGCTGGAAGTCCGGCACGACCTTCGACAGGAAGTCCGTCCAGATGTACGTTGTGCCCGACCCGTCCGAGCGATACACCGGAAGAATCTTGTGGTGCGGCAGGTTGACCCCGGGGTTGTCGTGCTTCAGGTTCCCATCATCCCAGTACTCGATCTTGCCGAGATAAATGCCCGCAATTACCTCCGGTGCAAGATGCAGGTCCTGCGACACGCCCGGCACGTTGTACACCGGTACCACCGCGCCCAGCACCGTTGGGATGTGAATGATATTCAACCCATGGCTCTTTGCTTCCGCGAGCTGCTGGTCCGTCATAGGGCCGTCCGACGCGCCGAAGTCCACCGTCTTCTCGGTCACCTGACGAATACCCGCGCCCGAGCCGACCGACTGATAGTTGATGTGCGCGTTCGGATGCAACTGCGCGTACTCTGCAAACCAGCGCGAGTAGATGGGGTTCGGGAACGTTGCGCCCGCTCCATTAAGGTTCTGTGCCCATGCGCCGGTTGCGAGTAATGCGATCGCAGCAGCGGAAAACAATTTCAATTTCACTTTGCATCCTCCGGTTTCGGCGCCGCCGTTTCAGCAGGCGACGGTTCGAGTTCAGGATCTTGACTGCGCTAACCGTAGGACGCCATCACGCAGCGTAGCGTCGCCGCGCCGCGTGATGGCCTCGAGCTACGGAACGTAGTAGCGCATCTGGAAGTGCACCATCGGATCGCTGGTCGAGGGCGACGCCGGCGTGGTCGCGCTGCCCACACCAGACCACAGCTGACGCTTCAGCCAGCTATAGGTAACCGAATACTGCAGCTTGCCGTAACGCGGATCGTTGATTGGACGCCATGCAAACCCGAACATCGGCTCCTGGATGTAGCGCGTCGGCTCTCCGCAAGCTGTCGCGCTCAGCGTTCCACCCGATCCCGCATTGCCGATCGTTGCACTCGCTCCGCCCGGATTGGCATTGCAGCTTGCATCGCTCAGGTTGCGCGGCCCATAGCCGACCAGGTTGCCCACCGGCCCGGTGTACACCGTGCGCTGGGCGTACTCGCCGCCGTAGTAGCCGAAGAGGTCAAAGTGCTTGTTGACGTGACCCTCGAGGCTGAACAGGCCGTGATAGTTGCGGATCGGCTCCAGCGTCTCGTTCGGACGAAGCGTCGCATCGGCCAGCTGCGCCGATCCGTAGCGCCCCACACCAGTTCCGGCCATCCCCTGGAAGGCAATCTCCGCATACTTACCCGCGTAGCCACGGATGCTGCCAAACACGCCGCCCGCTGCCGAGGTGTTCTGCGAGTACGTGCTTGCGTAGGTGTACGTCGGGGCCGAGGCCGTTCCGCCGTAGGTCGCAACCGGCAGATAGTAGTCTCGCAGCCAGCGTGCGATTCCGCCGATCTCAAAGTGCAGCTTCGGCTCGTCGAACGCAGCCTTTACGATCAGGTCCGGCGCCGTGTTGTTGGCGTACGTCGTGATGTTGCTCGTCGTCGCCGTCACCGCCGTCACGCAGGTCGTTGTCGCCGTCGGCGTCGTGCAGGTTGTGGTCGTCGTCGTTGTGCCGGCTGAAGACGCCGCGGCGTTGTACAGACCGCCGTTCTGGCCCAGACCGCCGAAGAAGTACTGGCTCGGATTCGTGCCGTTCGCCGTGAAGTTGGTGATCTGCGCCTGCTCGAGCGAGAACGCCAGGGTGACTGCGCCCTTCTCGTAACTGCCCCAGCGCTGCTGCAGACGCAATGCCGGCTGCCGCGTCCAGGTGTAGCCGACGAGGTACTGCGGATCGATAGTCTGCGGCAGGACCTCCGTGCGCACATCCGTTCCGCGCCGGTCTTCCGTCACCAGCGACCACGTCTGTCCGCCGGTTATCGCGAAGCCGTGCTTGGCCGCCTGTCCCCAAATCTGGCGCTGGCGAAGAACGTAGCTGTTCGACTGGTTGTTGTTTGAGCTCGTTCCGGTTCCCAGGAAGTCCATCTCGGCGTAGCCGGTCAAAGCGATGTTCGCCGCATTCGCCTGAATCAGCGCGCTGAGACGGCTCTGACGGCCGGAGAAGTTCAGCTCGCTCGACTGATACTCGTTCGCGCTCGGGAAGGGAATGCTGTTGAACGGCGTATTGATATCCGAGTTCACCGTGTGCTGGCGCCAAACACCTTCAAACGCGAAGAAGCCACCCGGAGTGATGGTCACACCCTTGTAGTGCAACGCGAGAGGATGCTCGATCTGGTCCTTGATGGTGGCCTGGTTGGTCACCATGGTCTCCTGCAGACCAGCCGTGGTGGTCTTCATGTCCGCCACTGAGCCCTGCAGCGCCTGCGCTTGGCTGCTGGACTGCGCCGCGGCCTCACTCGCCTGCTGCGCCGCCTGCTGGGCTGACGCTGCCGCCTGCTGCGCCTGCGTTGCCGTCTGCTGCGTCTCGGTCACCTGCTGGTCCTTGGCCGAGAGCTGCGACTTCAACGCATCGATCTCGTCCTGCTGCGCCTTCATCTGCTCGCGGAGCTCACGGAGCTGGATATCGGTGGCGCTTTCCTTCTTGGCCTTTGTCTTTCTCGTGGTCGTTGTCTTCGTGACCTGGGTAGAAGTTTGCGCGGGGGCGTACCCCGAAACGAGCGCTGCCGCGAGCAACGCTGTCCACAATCTGGCTGATCTCATGAATCCCCTACCGGACATGGCTAAGGTGGCGCGCAGGAAAATGCCGCCGAGCGACACGACCGGCGCATCCTTGCTCTATCTGTCCGTTGCGGTCATCTTCCCAAGCGCCTGTAAACATGGGGGCAATGACATGTAAACGCTGCGTAAAAACACAGGTATCTCGAACTTATTGCTGGCGTTCTACGAGGTCGTTTTCGCAGGGAATCGCGTCTGAGGCTATTGAGACAAAACGCGACCTACGGCTATTTAGCGGTCGGGAGCACATCGACGGCAGCTTCCGACGTGGCCGCCCCACTAGCCTGGCTCGGCAGCGTGAAAAAGAAGCTGCTGCCGTGCCCCAGCTCGCTCTCCACCCAGATCCGTCCGCGCTGCGACTCCACCAGATGCTTCGCGATA
>DASYBN010000231.1:0-5504 GCA_036500785.1 Acidobacteriaceae bacterium | reverse complement strand
ACTTTCCGCTATGGCAGCAGGAGCAGCTTCTCGGCTGCATTGAAATCGCATCCTTTGAAGGACAGCCTTCAGCGGATTCGCTTCATCTGGTTCAGGAGATCGCCGATCAGGCTTCCGTCGCGCTCGTCGCGGCCCTCCGCTACGAATCGGAGCGAAACGCAAATCTCGCCGCGGTCAGCCGGATGGTGCAGCTCTACGACATCGAGAAGGTCTTCAACGCGACCCTGGAGATGTCGGCTCTGCTGCCCGTTATCTGCGACAAGGTTCAGACACTCACCGACGCCTCTGCTGTAAACCTCTGGCTGGTTGCGGACGACGGTGAGCTGCGCTTGATGCGACAGGCCGGCAGTGACCCGCGAGCGACAACCGGCGACCGCCTCGGCGGGGGCGATAGTCTGGTCGCGCGTGCAGCCGAGGACGGCGAGCCACTGCTCTTCTCCATGACGCCCGACGAGGAGGATGCGGAGCCCATCGAATCCGACGGTCCTGCCTCCATTCTCTGCGCGCCCATCGTGCATGACGGCAGCCTCGTCGGCGTGCTCGAGGTCGTCAGCTACGACGCCAGCCACCTCTACACCGAAGACGACCTGTTCATGATGACGCAGGTCGCGGATTCGGCCGCGCAGGCGCTGCATAACTCCTCGCTCCTCATCGCCGAGCGCAAGATCGAGGTTCTCCAGACGCTCGTCGGAATCAGCCGTGAGATCACCGCAACGCTGAATCACCAGCAAGTCTTGCAGGCAGTCGTGAATGAGCCGCTGCGAGTCATCTCCTGCGACCGCGCTGCAATCGCCCTTGAAGAGCGCGGCCGCCTGACTGTACGCGCCGTCTCCGGCATCGCGCGCGTCGACCCGACAGCACCGGAGATTGCGCCGCTGCAGAATCTCCTTCGCTGGGTCGCCGGTCTCGAGTGTGAGATTCACATCTGGCAGAAGGACGACGAGATCAGCGACGATCGCCCGGAGACTCGCGAGAAATTCCGCTCCTATTTCGAGCAGTCCGGAGCGCAAGGCTTCTTCGCCATTCCGCTCAGCGACGACGAGGGTCGTGTCGGCGTCCTCTCTTTCGAGAGCTCTGATCCTGACTTTCTCAGCGATCTCCAGATCGAGATCATCCATATATTGGCTGGCCAGGCCACGGTCGCCATTCGCAACGCCTCGCTCTACCACGAGGTCCCATTCCTCAGCGTCCTTCAGCCGGTGATGGAAAAACGGCGGCGCTTCCTCGCAATGGAGCGCAGGCGCAAGGCATGGATCCTCTCCGCGGCCGCGCTGGCCCTCCTTTTGCTCATCCTGCTGCCTGTGCCGATGCGCATCTCAGGCAAGGCCGTCGTCGCTCCGGTGCAGACCGAGTCTGTGCGCGCGGCACAGGACGGTGTTGTTGAAGGCGTCTTCGTGCGCGAAGGCCAGAACGTCGACGCCGGCACTCCCTTGCTGCAGATGGCAGACTGGACGCAACGTGCCGATCTCGCCTCCGTACAGGCGCGCTACAACACCGCCTCTGCCGACGCCGCGCGCGCTCTGGAGAGCAACGACGCAACCGCCGCCGGTCAGCATCAGCTCGAGGCCAACTACCTGGCTGCGGAGCTCGGCCGCGCGCGCGAGCAGCTCTCGCAGATGACCGTCCGCGCCTACACCAACGGCGTCGTCTCGACGCCCCACGTCGAAAGCCTCATCGGCAAGAAAGTCTTGCAGGGCGATCCGCTCCTCGAGATGGTCAGCACCGGCAACATCATCGTCGACGTGGCCATTCCGCAAGGCGACTTCGCTCTCGTCCATGCGGGTGATTCGGCGCGGATCAAGCTCGAGTCGCTTCCGGTTGAAACGCTGCGCGGACGCGTCCGCCTGGTCAGCGCGGCCGCGCAACCCGACGCCGGAGAGAGCGTCTTCTTCGCGCGCATCGAGCTGCCCAATCCGCAGGGCAGCCTGCGGCCCGGCATGCAGGGCTTCGCAAAAATCAGTACCGGGCTTCGGCCCTTAGGCTACGTTTTGTTCCGCAGTCCAGCTCTCTGGGTTTGGTCGAAGCTCTGGTACTGGTTCGGGTTATGAGGGAGAGAGTCATGAAACGACCAACGGCGATGGTGTGCATCGGGCTTTTTGTTGCAGGAGCCGCCGGCTGCTCGTCTGCGCCCTCATCCTCGGTTGCTGCAGCCCCGGCTTTCGCTCCGGTGAAGCCTGTCGCTGCAGTTCAGCCGGCTCCGCAGCCGCTGCCGCCGCGAGACCCTTATCTCATCGCAACCGGTCCCGTCACGGAAGAGCAGCAGCTCGACGTCGTCGCGCTCAGGGCCGGCGCGATCACCAGCTTGTCCGCAGATATCGACACGCGCGTGCAGCGCAACCAGATTCTGGCGCGACTCGATGATCGCGAGCTTCAGGATGATCGCGCCGCCGCGGAGCACAAGTATCAAAGCCTGCAGTCGGACCTGAAAAATTGGCAGGCTGAAGTGCAGATGCGCTCTGCCGACCTCAAGCGCGCCGAGCAGATGCGCGAAGCCGGCATCAACACGCCGGAGGACCTCGAGCACGTTCGCTATAACCTCACCGCAACGCAGTTCGAGGTCGAACGCCAGCGCGAGGAGATGCTCGCCGCCGATGCCGCGGTCAAATCACTCGATCAGGAGCTCGAAAAGACGCACATCACAGCGCCGTTCAGCGGCATCGTCTCGCAGCGCTTCGTGCGCGACGGCGAGTATGTTGCGGTCGGCCAGAAGCTCTTTCATCTCGTCGGCAGCTCTCCGCTTGAGGTGCGCTTTACCATCCCCGGTCAGCAGGCCGGCATCGTCCACCGCGGCCAGACCGTGACCATCTCGCCCACGCCCGACTTCGCTGAGCCCCTCACCGCAGTCATTCGATCAATCAGTCCTGTCATCGATCCGGGAAGCGGAATGCTCGAAGTCATCGCCGTCCTTGATCATCCCTCCGGAAAAATCATGCCCGGCATGATCGCCACCGTTCGAGTCCCGTTGCCAAGATGAATCTCGCCGAAGCACTGAACGAGGCTTTACCCTCCGTTCCGATGAGGGGTAATCGCTCGTCCATGCCCCGGCTCGATCCGAACCTCGTCGCCAGGGAAAACATCGAGGACGGTGAACCGGTCATTGCCGCGGTCATCCGCAACACGGACAAGATGTTTCGTTTCACCATCGCTCAGTGGAGGCTCATCGAGCTCTTCGATGGCGTACGGTCGTATGAAGACATCGCTAATGAGCATGCGGAACGTTACGCCGTCGCATACAGCGACGCTGACATTCAGGAGTTCGCTGCGTCGATGGATGACGCCGGGCTCTGGTACAAGACGCCGCTCGAAAAACTCGGCTCAAACTACCATCAGCACAAGCACGGAAAACCGAAATCGTTCGACGTCGCGCATATCCAGTTCTCAGCATGGGACCCGGACCGCTACTTCACTCGCATCTATCCCCATCTCCGCTGGCTGTACTCGCGCTGGTTTACGGTCGCGACGCTGATCGCGTTCGCATTCATGGCGTGCATCTTCATCGCCAACTGGGGACAGATCGGTCAGGACACGCTGCAGTTCTACAACTTCGCCGATAAGTCGGCCGCGGACCTGGGCGAGTTCTGGATTCTATTTCTCATCCTCGGCTTCTTTCACGAGTCCGCGCATGGCCTTACATGCAAGCACTACGGCGCCGAGGTGCACAGCATGGGCTTCCACCTTATTTACCTGACGCCGGCGTTCTTTGTGGATGTGAGTGAAGCCTGGGTCTATGCCAGCCGCTGGCAACGCTTCGCGACCATCATCGCGGGAGTATGGGTGGAGATCATCATGTGCTCGATCGCGAGCTTCGTCTGGTGGGGAACCCCCGCCGGCAGCGACGCTCACGACATCGCCTACAAGATCATCCTGCTTACCGGCATCGCCGTCGTTGTCATCAACATGAATCCGCTCATCAAGCTCGACGGCTACTACGCCTTTTCCGAGATTATCGGGTTCTCCGACATCAAGGAAAAGGCTACCGCCTATCTCTCCGGAATGACGCGCCAGAAGATCTTTCGCTTACCGGTCGAAGTCGAATTCGTTCCGAAGCGCCGCCGCGCCGGCTTCCTCCTCTACGCGCTCCTCTCCGGCGTCTACAGCTACAGCCTGCTCCTCACATTTCTGCGCTTCTTCTATCACGTCGCCTATCGCTTCGCTCCCATATGGGCGTTCCTCCCCACCGTCCTTCTGGGGTTCGTCATCTTCCGTTCACGGCTTCGCACACTTCGCAACTTCGTTCGCACGGTCTACCTCGACAAACGCGAGAGGATGCTCGCATGGTTTCACTGGCACCGCTCAGTCGTTAGTCTTGTACTTCTTGCCGCCCTGATCTTCATTCCCATCTGGCCGCAAACCATTGCAGCGCGTTTCGCGTTCGAGCCATGGACGACCCAGCCGGTCAACGCAAAGGTGCCGGGTCGCGTCACCGACGTGCTCGTGCACGAGGGTGAGACCGTCACCGCCGGCCAGCCGCTGATACAGATGACCAGTTTGCAGGCGGATTCGCAGCTTCAGGGTGCGGCGATGCGGCTCGTCTCCACCGGACAGCAACGGGCGCAGGCCGAGCTCGCACACACCGACCTCAACACCATCCACCAGCAGTTTGTGCAGGCCGGCACGGAACGGAAGATCGCGGAGGAGCAGCACGGTGACCTCGTCCTCCGAGCTTCCATCGATGGAACCGTCATCACACCGCGCATGGCCGACCTCGCCGGAAGCTATCTCGACGCCGGCGCTCCGATCGCGCAGGTCGCCGACATCAGCCGTATGCGCGCACGAATCTATGTGCTCGAGTACGTCATCGGTCGCGTGCGGCCCGCGCAAGCCGTTGAGCTCCTGCCGGATGGTGCTTTCAGCTCACGCAAGGCGGTGGTCCGAAGCATCAGCCGCACATCGACGACCGAGCCCGTTTCACTGGAGACCGTCAAGAAGATCAACGGGCCCGCACTGCAGTACTTCGTCGTCGACGCCGCAGTCCCCAACGACGGTACGTTGCTGGCCGGCATGGACGGCACCGCCAAGATCCATCTGGGCCGCCAGTCCCTCGCGCATCTCATCGCACGCGAGGCCCGCATCTTTTTCGATCGCAAAGTCTGGTAGGCACAAACAGCAACGGGGCGAGAGCATTCGCCCTCACCCCGTCGCCCCCTCAAGCTTGCGTTAGACGATCTTCATGCTTGCGACAGTCTTCGAAAGCGAGACGCTTCTCGAGAGAGACGTGCCCTTGGAGAGCGCCAAATTCTTCGAGAGCGACGCGTTCTTCGAGAGCGCCAGATTCTTCGAGAGCGACGCGTTCTTCGAGAGCCGCGCGCTGGTCAGCGTCCGCGACAGCGGCTTCGCCTTCGCTCCGACCTCTGCGCTGCCAAGCTTCGCTGTGGAGGACGACTTCTCGGTGGACTTTCCGCTGACGAGAGACTTCTTCTGAATAGCCATGATGTTTCTCCTTGTCTCAAATCTTCTTAGCCACCGGATCTTCCGATCAGCTATGCCAAGTCATATTGCAACCG
>DASYBN010000230.1:0-7894 GCA_036500785.1 Acidobacteriaceae bacterium | reverse complement strand
TCCAACGACCAGCAGTCCGTCATCCTCAAGTCCCCCGCCCCCATCACCACCGCCTCCACCGGCGGTAACTGACGTGGGCCGCGCACGTTCCCTTCGCCGCGGCGGAGATCTACGCCACGCGCTCCGCTGGTCGGTGTTTCTCGCCGCAGCGCTTGTGCCCGCGTCGATGTCCTGCGCATCTGACCAGTTCACTCCGCCATCGAAAGAAGAGCTCTCAATGACTTCCCTGCCCGGATACCCCGGCGCAGCCGCCGTCGTGCTCTTTCGTGAGCAGATCACCAACGACGACTCCCACGCGACCTACTTCCACGAGCGCGTCAAGATCCTCACCGAGGATGGCAAGAAGTACGCCAACGTCGAGCTCCCTTACACCAAGTCCAGCGGAGAGTGGGGATGGATCGGCAACGACCGGGACATCAGCGAGATCTCCGGCCGCACCATCCATCCCGACGGCACCATCGTCCCCTTCAGCGGCAAGCCCTACGTGAAGACTCTCGAAACAGAGACCCTCGATCACGGCACCGCGAAGCGCCAGGCCGCCGTTTTCACGCTCCCGGATGTAACCGTCGGCAGCATCATCGAGTACCGCTATGCCTCCCGCATCAACGAGTACTTCTACAACGTTCCCGACTGGATCATCCAAGGCAATCTCTACGTCAAATCGGCGCATTACGAGTGGAGTACGAACGGCAATTGGCCCATCACCTGGTTCCCCATCCTGCCCCCCGGCGCGCACATCGAGCACCACCAGTTCGGTAGCAATGCCATCGGCCTTCGCCACACCTTTGAGCTCTCCATCAACGACGTTCCTCCTCAGGTCGAAGAGGAGTTCATGCCGCCCATCGCCAACTACAGCTATCGCGTCCTCTTCTACTTCGTCCGCGCGAATTCCGCCGACGACTTCTGGAAGGTGGCCGGTAAGGACTGGTTCCACGACGCCAACTCCTTCTCGAATCCCAACTCCGATCTCACCACCGCCACACAGCAGATCATCGCCGGCGCCACAACCGGCGACGAGAAGCTGCGCAAAATCTACGCCGCCGTCGAGCAGCTTGAAAACACCGACTACACCCGCGAGCACGAACGCCGCGAGGACAAAGCCAACGGCCTCGCGAAGCTCAATCACTCAAGCGACGTCCTCAAGAACAAGCGCGGCAGCTCGACCGAGCTCACCGAACTGTTTGTCGGCATGGCCCGCGCCGCCGGAATCAAAGCCGAGCTCATGCTCGTTCCCAACCGCTCTGAGGGTTTCTTCATTCCCAGCTTTCTGAGCCTCGGCCAATTCTCCGATGTCATCGCCGTCGTCAACGTCGATGGCAAGGATCAGTTCCTCGACCCCGGTTCACGCTTCTGCCCCTATGGCAAACTCGCCTGGCAGCACACGTTCGTGCAGGGCCTGCGCGAGAAAGACAAGGAAGTAGTCTTTGACAAAACTCCTCTGCCTGCGTTCAGCGACAACCAGACCGTGCGCGTCGCGAACCTCTCCATGGACTCCACCGGCCACATCTCTGGCACAGTCGATCTCGCCTTCATCGGCTCACCCGCAGTCGAATGGCGCCAGGAGGCCCTTACCGGCGACGAAGACAGTCTTAAGCACAACCTCCGCTCCACCCTGGAGGAGATGATTCCCAAATCGCTCGAGATCACGGGCCTCACTATTTCCGCGCTGGAGGATTACGAGCATCCCTTGAAGGTCACCTACAACGTCAGCGGCAGCTTTGGCGCCTGGACCGGAAAGCGCCTCCTCCTGCCCGCAGACCTGTTCCTCTCCGGCTCCCACGCCAGCTTCCCTGAAGAGAAGCGCGATCTCGCCGTCTACTTCCACTACCCGAAACAGGTTCTCGATGCCCTTCGCATCACCTTCCCCTCGAACCTCACTCTCGAGGCCGCTCCCTCCGCCACAAAGCTCGGCCTGCCCGGCAAAGGCCTCTATGCGCTGAGTGTGGAATCGAATCCCACCAGCTTCACCACAAAGCGCACTTTTGTCTTCAATGACATCCTCGTCCTTCCCACCAGCTACACCCAGCTCCGCTCGTTTTACTCGGAGTTGGAAGCCAACGACCAGCAGAGCATCATCCTCAAGTCCCCCATCGCACCCGCACCAGCCTCTGCCGATGGCGGCAACTAACCGGAGCGATCCATGCCACACCGCTTCACTGGTTTTGGTGCGAGGCGCCCTCGGGCGACACCCGCAATCCGATACGGTGTCCCCGCCATGCGATCAGCTAGCGCCTCTCTCCTCGCGGCTTCGGCTCTGAGTTTTCTTCTCTGCCTCTCCGCGCATGCCGTCACCTGCACGGTCCGCTCCGCGCCCATGACCCCCGGCGACCTCGCTCTCGCACACGGGGATTACGCCAGGGCCGAAAGCCTGTACGTCACTGAAAGCCAATCCGGCGCGGATGCCGACCGTGCCCACGCCGCGCTCATCCGCGTCCAGCTGCGGCAATCCAAGGTGCCCGAGGCCGAAAAGGAAGCCGTCGCATGGTCCACAGCCCAGCCCAAGAACGCGTGGGCGCTCATCGCGTTGTCCGAGGTGCAGTGGCGCGAAGGCCGTCCGAATGACGCCCTGCGAACGCTCGACACGGCGCGCACTCTGGACTACTGCATCCCCCAAAACCATGCCGACGCTGCGAACATCTATCGTATGCGCGGGCTCAATGCCTCCGCGTTACGCGAGTTGACGCTCGCGCACAGGCTCGACCCGATTGACCCCGTTATTGGACTGGCATGGCTTCGCCTCCAACCGCGGAGCACCCGGGTGAGTGCGATCACTGACTTTCTGGCAAGCGCCAGCGATCTCTCTGCCGATCAGATCAACTCACTCGAGCACGAGAAGCAGCGCCTCTCGCAGCCCGCCGCGGCAAGCTGTCATCTTGCGAATGCCGTGACCAGCACCTCGATCCCGTTCCGCGCCATCCAGGACGGCCCACGCGGTGAGACCTACTGGGGCCTCGACGTCGCGTTCAACGGCAAACAGCGCCGGCTTGAGATCGACACCGGCGCGACCGGGCTCATCCTCACAAAGTCGGCGGCTGCGGCCCTTCATCTCCAACCGGAACACGACTTCAAAGCATCCGGGATTGGCGATGATGGCGACGTCGACTCCTTCGTGACGAGGGTTAGCAGCATAAAGATCGGCTCTCTCGAGTTCCAGGACTGCGATGTCCAGGTCCTCGGGAAAACGCCCATGGGCATGTCTGCGCAGGACGGCCTTATCGGTGGCGACGTGTTTTCGCACTTCCTGCTCACCTTGGATTTCCCCGGCCGCACGCTCAAGCTCGACCCGCTACCGGTTCGACCGGGTGATACCAGCGCCACCAGCGCGCCCTCGCTTGATACGGGCGTATTCTCTGCGAACGATCAAACGCAGGACGCGTACAAGGATCCGTCGATGAAAGACTGGGAGCCGGTGTGGCGCTCCGGCCACGACCTGCTCATCGATGTGCGGCTGAACGCCAGTGGACCGTGGAGGCTCTTCCTGCTGGACACCGGCTCCTCCATGGACCTGATCTCGCCCGATGCAGCCCGGGAGGTAGGAAAGATTTCAAGCGGCTCCTGGGTGAATGTGGTCGGCATCTCCGGAGAAGTCAAAAAGACGTGGACCACTGGACCGATGAACCTTTACTTCTCCCATCTGGTCGCGCCCACGCAAGGTCTAGTCGCGCTGGATACGAGCCGCCTCGGCCGCCCGATTGGGGTTGAAATCTCCGGTCTGATCGGCGCACCGACTCTGCACCAGCTCACCGTGTCGATCGACTACCGCGACTACCTCGTCCACTTCGCTTACGACCCCAAGCGGCTACACCATTGCTTCGCAGGCGTCAGCGTCGCCGATTGCTACTAGCCATCGCAACGCAGAAACGAAGGCCACTTTTTCAAAAAAGTACCGGGAGGGGTGACCTCCCGGTACGCGATTCCTAAAACGTGGACACCTTCGCCTTCAATGCGTAGGCGCTCCACCCTTCGCGGCCGCGAGCTTCTCCTCAGCCACGCGCGCGACAGCGTTCGCCTCGTCGTACTTGGCCTGATCGTCGCCGGCCTGATTCCACAGCTCCTGCGCGTGCTGCAGCTCCTGCTGCGCCTCGCCGAGGTCGATCTCCTCCGGATGCAGCGCCGTCTCCGCCAGGATGGTCACCCGCTCGGGCAGCACCTCAACGAAGCCCCACGCCACGAAGAACACCTGCTCACCCGCAGATCCTCCGTGCAGCTTCACTTGCCCCGCACCGAGTTCTGCCAGCAGCGGTGCCGCACCGTACAGCGCCTCCAGGTAGCCGGACATGGACGGCAGCTCCACTGCCGCCGCCGTCGCATCCAGCAGCACCCGGTCCGGCGTCACCAGCCGTACCTTCAGCAGCCCCGAATTGTTTCCATTCTCCGCCATATCGCTCTACTGTCTACCGTCTGCTCTCTACTGTCTTCTTACGCAGTTGCCTTCATCTTCTCCGCGGCTGCGAGCACATCCTCGATTCCGCCCTTCAGATAGAACGCCTGCTCTGGAATCTCGTCGTGCTTGCCCTCGATGATCTCCTTGAAGCTGCGCACCGTGTCCTCGACCTTCACGTACGCGCCTGGAATTCCGGTGAAGATTTCGGCCACATGGAACGGCTGCGACAGGAACCGCTGCACCTTTCGCGCACGCGACACGGTGAGCTTGTCCTCATCGGAGAGCTCGTCGATGCCAAGGATCGCGATGATGTCCTGCAGGTCCTTGTAGCGCTGCAGAATGCGCTTCACGCCCTGCGCGACGTCATAGTGCTCCTGCCCAACAATGCGCGGGCTGAGGATGCGCGACGTCGAAGCGAGCGGATCTACAGCTGGATAAATTCCAAGCTCCGACAGCGGACGCGAGAGCACGGTCGTCGCATCGAGGTGAGCAAAGGTCGTCGCCGGCGCGGGGTCGGTGAGATCGTCGGCCGGAACATAGACGGCCTGTACAGAGGTGACCGATCCCTTCTTCGTCGACGTGATGCGCTCCTGCAACTCGCCCATTTCAGTCGCGAGGTTGGGCTGGTATCCAACGGCGCTCGGCATGCGGCCGAGCAGCGTGGAGACCTCAGAACCTGCCTGCGTAAACCGGAATATGTTGTCGATGAAGAGCAGCGTGTCCGCGCCTTCTTCGTCACGGAAGTACTCCGCGACCGTGAGGCCGGTGAGCGCCACACGCAGACGCGCTCCTGGCGGCTCGGTCATCTGGCCGTAGATCAGCGCGGCTTTGGACTTCGGGAGGTCCTTGAGGTCGATGACGCCCGACTCCTGAAACTCGTGCCAGAGATCGTTGCCCTCGCGCGTGCGCTCGCCGACGCCGGCGAACACGGAGAATCCGCCGTGCTTCATTGCGACGTTGTTGATGAGCTCCTGAATGATGACCGTCTTGCCGACGCCGGCACCGCCAAAGAGGCCAATCTTTCCACCCTTCAAGAACGGCTGGATCAGGTCGATGACCTTCACGCCCGTCTCGAACATCTCCTCGCTCGTCGATTGCTCGTCAAACGCCGGTGCCTGGCGATGGATCGGCATATGCACCTCGGCGTTTACCGGCCCGAGCTCATCCACAGGCTCGCCGAGCACGTTAAGCACGCGTCCTAGCGTTGGACGGCCGACGGGAACCATAATGCCCGCGCCCGTGTCGGTCGCCTTCATGCCGCGCACCATGCCCTCGGTCGCCGTCATGGCGATGCAGCGCACCCGGCCCTCGCCAAGGTGCTGCTGCACCTCGAGAATGACGTCGAGCGGTTGCGGAACGTCGAAACCGTCGCTGGTGACGCGGATTGCCTGATAGATCGGAGGCATCTTCGCCTCATTGAACTGCACGTCAACGGCTGGTCCGCTGATGCTGATCACTTTGCCAATGTTCTCTTCTGCCATAAATCCTCTAAACAAAAACTTTCAGCGAAACTCTTACAGTGCAGCCGCACCCGAGACGATCTCGATGATCTCTTTGGTGATCGCAGCCTGACGAACGCGGTTCATTGTCAGCGACAGCTTGTCGATCAGCTCGCCCGCATTCTTCGTCGCTGCATCCGTCGCTGTCATGCGCGCTGCATGCTCCGCCGCGATGGACTCGAGCAGCGCATGGAAGATCTGCGTCGTCACGTACTTCGGCATCAGGTGACGGAACAGCCGTTCTGGCGACTGATCGAAGATGTAATCGACATCCGCAGTGCCGAAGCGCTTGGCCTCCTGCTCGATGACCGACTCCTCGGGCTCGAAAATGGACACACCGGAGGTCTCAGCCGCGCGCACCGCGGCTTCCTTCTGCTCCTCCGTCATCTCTTCGGCCGCGGTGATCTCATGCGTTCCGAGCTTGCGAATCGGCAGCAGCTTCTCGACGACGACACGCTGCGAGATGACCGACTTAAACTCGTTGTAGACCAGATAGACCGCATCAATCTCTGCGCGCTCATAGCGGTCGATGATGGAGTACGCCATCTCAGACACCGGCGTAATATCGGCCTTGATCAGAAGGTCGCCGTGCTCCGCGGCAACCTCGATGGGCTGCGTACGGTGACGTATGTTCTCGATATGCCGCGCCAGCTCGTTGTCGTAGAGCTCTTCCTTGTGCTCATAGACCGCGGCCGGATAACGGCGCTTGTAAAGCCCAATCGCCTTCTTACCAATGGGCTCGAGGTCGATGTTCTGACCCAGGCCGCGACGCTCGTCAATGAACTTCTGGGCCGCCTTGCCGATGTTGGAATTGAAGCCGCCGGCGAAGCCCTTGTCGCCCGCGATAACGACCACGAGGACGTTCTTCTCCTCGCGCTCCACGAGGAGCGGATGCATGACATCGCCGGTCGCTTCATCGAACAGGTCCGTGCGGCGCACCAGCGACTCGAGCACATTAGTCAGCATCTGCGCGTACGGACGTGCCTGCAGGGCGCGCTCCTGCGCGCGGCGCAGTTTGGCCGCAGAGACCATCTTCATGGCGCGCGTGATCTGCCGCGTGTTCTTCACGCTGCGGATACGGCGCCGTAGATCGAGTACGTTTGGCATCGTTTAAGCCGCGGCTCCTGCAGTCTGCTGCGTCTTGTCCTGAAGCTTGGCCTTGAAGTCCTGCTTGTACTCGTTAATCGCAGCCGTAAGGCGCTTGCGCAGGTCGTCATCGAGCGCCTTCTTCGACTCGATATCAGCGAGCAGTTGTCCCTGCGAAGACTCCATGTACGGATACAGACCGTCCTCGAAGCCGCGGATGTCTTTGACCTCGACGTCGTCGAGCAGGCCGGTTGTGCCGGAGTAGATGATGACCACCTGCTGCACCCACGTGAGCGGGTGGAACTGCGGCTGCTTGAGCAGCTCGGTAAGGCGCGCGCCGCGGTTGAGCTGGTTCTGTGTGACCTTGTCGAGGTCGGAGCCGAACTGCGCGAAGGCCGCGAGCTCGCGGTACTGCGCGAGGTCGAGCTTCAGCGTGGAGCCAACCTGCTTCGTCGCCTTGATCGCTGCGGCGAAGCCGACTCGCGATACCGAGAGTCCTACGTTGACGGCGGGGCGCACGCCCGAGTTGAACAGATCCGTCTCGAAAAAGATCTGTCCGTCGGTGATCGAGATCACGTTGGTCGGAATGTACGCCGAGACATCGCCGGCCTGCGTCTCGATGATCGGCAGCGCGGTCAGCGACCCGCCGCCCTTTTCCTTCGACATCTTCGAGCTGCGCTCCAGCAAACGCGAGTGAAGATAGAACACGTCGCCCGGATACGCCTCACGTCCCGGCGGACGGCGCAGCAGCAGCGAAATTTCGCGGTACGACGCCGCGTGCTTGGAAAGATCGTCGTAAATGATCAGCGCATGCTTGCCGTTATCGCGGAAGTACTCGCCAATCGCGGTCGCGGCAAAGGGCGCGAGATACTGCATCGGCGCAGGCTCGGAGGCAGTCGCGGCAACAACGATGGTGTATGCCATC
>DASYBN010000229.1:0-5527 GCA_036500785.1 Acidobacteriaceae bacterium | reverse complement strand
GGTTGGACGCAACTCCTGGGAGGCCCAGATCGGGCAAGGCGGGATTGGCAAGATAGCCGACGAGACAGGCGGAGAGTACTTCGCGCTGGGCTTCCAGAATCCCGTAAGCTTCAAGCCTTACCTGGATCGACTGCAGACAATCTTCAACAACCAGTACTTCCTGGTATTTGAAGCCTTCCCAAAGAAGAAGGGCGGCTTGCAACGGGTGAAGATTTCGTCGAATGCAACGACGTCAGAGATCGCAGCGGCCGATAACGTCTGGGTGCCGGCGAAGGGCGAGGCTGCAAAGTAGAGCGACGTCGGCCGAGCCGCAGTTGAGGTAATGCCGCGTCGCGTTCTGTCGCGAGGCTGCACGTATCAACGTGCGACCGCAAGAACGATGGCGCCAGCGGTGATGAGAGCACCGCCGGCCAGCTTTCCGGGTGTGATTCGTTCTCCGAGCACCGGCCACGCGAGTACAAGAACGAAGACGACGCTCAGCTTGTCCAAGGGCGCCACCTTGGAGACGGGGCCCAGGGCGAGCGCGCGGAAATAACAGAGCCACGAGAGCGCGGTCGCGATGCCCGACCCGACCAGGAACGCGACGGTGCGGCGATCAAGCGATGAAAGCTCGTGCGGCTGACCGAACGTGAGCGCGATAAACCACGCCAAGACCAGGACAACCGAGGTTCTGACGGCCGTAGCCAGGTTTGAGTCGACGTGAGCCACGCCCTCTTTCGCAAGAAGCGCCGTCAGGGCGGCGAAGAAGGCGGAGAGGAGAGCCCATACGATCCAGCTGATTGTCCATCGCATAATGCATCCTCGGCGTTCATTTCTAACGGTATCGGTTGAATCTTAACCGAGCCTTAAGCCGGGCGTGCTTTTCTGTTCGCTATGCAAGGCCGGGCACAATCGAAAAACTGCGAGAATGGTTGCCGAGGCGAATCGTGCGGCTGCTGCTGATCGAAGATGAAGTTCGGCTGGCTGAGAATATCGCGGAGGCCCTGCGGGAAGCAGGATTTGCGGTGGACCACGCCGCGGATGGATCGTCCGGCTCGCATCTGGCGGAGCAGGATATTTTCGATGTGGTGATTCTGGACCTGATGTTGCCGGCGAAGAGCGGGCAGCAGGTGTTGCACGACCTGCGGGCGCAAGGAATTCATACACCGGTGCTGATTCTTACTGCCCAGGAGGGCAAAGAGTCAGTGATCGAGTTATTGAACCAGGGTGCGGACGATTACCTGGCGAAGCCGTTTGATCTTGGAGAGCTCATTGCTCGCGTGAAGGCGCTTATTCGCAGGTCGAAAGGGGCTTCAACGCCGGTCTTGAGAGTCTCCGATGTTGAGGTCGACACGATTCGGCAGACGGTTCACCGGCGCGGTCAGCTCATCGATCTCTCACCCACCGAGTTCCGGATCCTGGAATATCTTGCGCACAGGCCGCGAGCCATCGTTTCGAAGACAGAGATGCTGGAGCACCTCTACGATTTCGGATGGGAGCATCACTCGAATGTCATCGAAGCGCACGTCTCCAATCTTCGCAGGAAGCTCGATCTGGCCGATGCGGAGCCTTTGATCGAGACGCTGAGGCAGCGCGGATACAGGTTGCGTGGAGAGCCGGCATGAACTCCGGTAACGATTCGATTACGCGGCGTCTGATTCTGTCCGTGCTGGGCCTGGAACTTCTGGCCGGAGTGGCGCTGATTGGAGCGGTCGCGGTCGATGAGCGGCACGTGCAGTACAAAGCATTCGATGCCAATCTGCGAGCCACGTCCAACGAAATTCTGGGCGCGGTACAGGAAGGCGTGAATGACAGCGTGCGGCTTGACCTGGCCGGCAAGACGTTACCGGGGTCCTCGGTTTTGCGCGTGACGGACGAGCATGGAGCTGTGCTGGGTTCAGAAGGCCAGCTTCCTGCGATTTCGTCGAAGCCGAATACGTTTCAGCATGCGACGATCGACGGGCGGTCCTATCGGTTTTTCACCCTGCTGGGCGAGAAGATCCTCGATCCGGGGCAGGCCGGAGGAATTCACCACAAGGTCACGATCGTCTACGGAATGCCTGACGGGCATGTACTGCATGAAGTGGTTGAGGCGAGCGAGCTCTTTGCTCTCTCCACTGCAGTTCTGCTGGGAATCACTTCACTGCTGCTGGTGTGGATGGTTCGGAGACTGCTGTCTCCGATCCATGCACTGGCCAATGCGGCGTCCGAGATCAGCTCGAGCCGCTGGGAGTTCAACCCGCCTGCGAGCGCACGCAGGTTCGTGGAGCTGCGTCCCCTCACGTTGGCGATCGAGAACACGATCGGCCGGCTGCAGCGCGCGTTCGAGCAGCAGAAGAGGTTCACCAATGATGCTGCGCACGAGCTGAAGACCGATCTCGCGATTGTGAAGTCTTCGTTTCAACTCCTGTCGATGAAGACTCGCAGCGTCGCAGAGTATGAACAGGGTCTAGCGGTCGGGCTGGACGATTTAACTCGGCTTGAGCGCACTACGCAAAAGATGTTGACGCTGGCAAGACTCGAGCAGCCGGAATCCAATGGCCAGGTATGCCGGATTGACGAGGTTCTGCGGGTTGCGGTTCAGCAGAGCGTTTCACTGGCTGACCTGCGGTCAAATCAGATCGCGATGTCCCTGCTTCCTTCGGCCACGGTTCCTCTGAACAGCGATGATGCGTTCCTGCTTTGCTCCAACATTCTCCTGAACGCTCTGCAGCACAGCCCGGAGCAGGGCACGGTCGAGGTGAGTTCGACGTTTCAGGCAGGCCGGGTCGATTTGTTCATCCGGGATCACGGGGAGGGCATCGACGAGAGTGATGGGCCTCTCCTGTTTGAACCCTTCTATCGCGGGGATCCGTCGCGTAGCCGCAGGAGTGGCGGGACGGGGCTTGGGCTGTCGATCTGTAAAGCAATATGCGACAGGATCGCTGGAAGCATCTCGATTGCGAATCATGCGGGGGGTGGCGCGATTGTTACAGTCACGCTGCCTGCATCGCAGGTGGGTGAGGCGGGGACTGTCGATGACAGCCCCTCGCCGCGTGCATCACTTTCTACTGTCCGTTAGTGCCCGGGCTGGGCTTCGAACACCATCAGCGTGAATGTGCCGGGCAGCACCGGACCTCTGCGTCCGCCGGGAGGAACGGGACCGAACTTCGCGGACACCACGAAGAGGCGGTGGCTCACAGGATCAAAGGCCGAGCTGCGCGATCCGATTGGCGTCGCGAGGGTCTGGACAACGTGGTATTTGTCCGGGGTGTCCTGGTGGATGACGGTCAGCGTGCCGTCGCCGTTTGAGGCGAACACACTTGCTGTCCGGGGATCGTATCCGCCGCCATCGACGCCTTTGCCGATGGGCGCGGTTGCGACCACTTTGCCGGCCTGGTAGTCCGAGACCGCTTCGATGCCGCTGCGGCATCCGCTGAACAGGCGATGGTGGGTCTTGTCGATGGCCAGTGAGACCGGATTTTGGCACGGAGCTGTGGGCCAGCGGCGTGTGACGGTGGCACTCTTCGTGTCGATTTCAACGATCTCGTTTTTGTCCGTGATGTTCACGTAGAGCTTGCCGTCGCCAGCCGAAACGGCATACTCGGGCTTGCCGCCAAGGGGCAGATTGGTGACGAGGTTTCCGGTCCGGCCGTCGATGACAGTCGAGGACTCGGCATCGCCGTTGAGGCTGAAGACGCGGCCGGAAGGCTCGTCGAAGATGATGGCATCGGCGTCCTCGGCGGCAGGAATTCTCTTGAGCACCTTGAAGGTTTTCGCATCAAACATGACTACGGATTTGTCCTGGCTGGACGTTGCGAAGCCATACCCACTGGCTGGGTCGATGGCAGTTCCGTGCGCGCCATGGATGTCGGGAACTTCACCGAGCAGCTTGCCGGTGTCTTCATCGACGACCATGACGCGTGTCTGGCGCGCGATGAAGAGGCGGTGATGCGGAGAATCGGGCACGATGTAGTCCCAGCCGCCGTCTCCGCCGAGGACATAGCTATGCGTAAGGCTGAAGGTTGAAGGGGACTGGGCGAAAAGCGCCGTTGATACCGTCATGGCGAACACGAGTGCGCCAAATCGCATAAGAGGCTCCTGGGGTTTGAACATTCACAGCAACAGCGACAGAGTCGCCAGCAATCGAGGATACGCGGCAGTGCTTAAGATGCCCTTAAGAGACCGGCGCGGGGGCTCGAAGGGGTGCGATCGAAAAAATGCGGGACCACGGGGCAGAGAATGGGAGCAGAGCCTTCTTCAGCCTCTCTTCCTTATTCAGCCTCTCTTAAGGTGTCCGACTTACTCTTCTCCTATGCGATTTAACAGACTCGCCTGGGCAGCTGTATGCGTCGCGAGCCTATTGGTTACCTCCGTTGCGCTGCGATCGCAAGCTCCAGCGAACACGCAAGCGGAGATGATTACGCTGGACGAGGCAATTCGCCGGGCTGAGGCGAACGAGCCCACCTTCGCCGCGGCGCTGGCGGAGGGCAGGGCGACGGCTCTCGAGCGCAAGGACGCGGTCGCGGGCATGCTTCCCTCGGCGGTCTACCACAACGAATATCTCTTCACGCAATCGAATCAGACCCACGCCATCACCACGCAGGGCGGAGTGAACGAGTCGTTGCCGGTGTTCATCGCGAACAACGCGATTCACGAGTACTACAGCCAGGGATCGGTGACGGAGACGGTGGGGCTGAGCAAGCTGGCTGCGCTGAGGACCGCGGACGCGAACGCCGCACGCGCTGCGGCGGAGCTGGAGGTTGCGCGCCGTGGACTGCTGCAGACGGTCGTAACGCTGTACTACGACAGCGGAGCGGCGAACCAGAAGATCGCGGTGGCGGAACGCGCGCTGGATGAGGCGAACCGGTTTGTGGATGTCACGACGAAGCGGGAAAATGCTCGCGAGGCGGCGCATGCCGACGTGATCAAGGCGCGGCTCTCGCAGGAGCAGCGCCAACGCGAGCTGGACGACGCGAAGCTCGCCGCCGACAAAGCGCGACTGGAGCTGGGAGTCCTGCTGTTTCCGGACCCCGCAACGCGGTACAGCCTTGCGCCAGTGGATACGCCGCCGCCGCTTCCGGACCGCACCACGATCGAGGCGGCAGCGAAGAAGAACAACCCGGAGATACGCAGTGCGATGGCCGGCGTTCAGGCGAGCCAGGCCGCCGCGTTGACCGCGAAGGCCGCGATGCTTCCGGACCTGTCGATGAACTTTACGTACGGCATCGATGCGCCGCAGTTTGCGAAGCGGGGGCCGGATGGCGCTCTGAATCTTGGCTACTCGGCCGGCGCGACGCTGGATATTCCGGTGTGGGATTGGCTCACGTCCGAGCGAAAGATCAAGGAGGCCGAGATACGCGGGCAGGCGGCGAAGGCGACGCTGACGAATACGCAGCGGCGGCTGCTCGCCGATCTGGCCGAGTACTACGAAGAGGCCGATGTGGCGCGGCGGCAGCTTGCGTCGCTCGATGGCAGCGTGAGCGATGCGCGCGAGAGCCTGCGGCTCACGGATTTGCGTTACGAGAACGGTGAAGGCACGGTGCTGGATGTTGTCGACGCGCAGAAC
>DASYBN010000228.1:0-8363 GCA_036500785.1 Acidobacteriaceae bacterium | reverse complement strand
TCCGCAGGAGCGGTTCACCGCCGCTCAGGTCGTCTCGATGCTCAGCGACGAGATACGGCTTCTGCGCGAGCGTGGCTTCTCGGACGAGCGCATCGCCGACCTCTTCAATGGGTTCGATATTCAGGCCAGCGGCGAGGAGATTGCGCGCGCCTGATTCGGATAAGCTCAGCCCCGCGCCCGCAGCGCTCCAAACCGCATCACCACGCACGTCACGTTATCTGTCCCGCCGCGCGCATTCACCTCGGCAACCAGCCGGTCACATATCGCAGCCGGCGTACTCGTCGGGTCGCCGGCAATCTCTCCGATCTCCTCATCGCGCAGGTGATGCACAAGGCCGTCGGAACACAGCAACAGCGAGTCACCGGCTGCAATCGTCTCGGTGAAGAAGTCCGGCTGCACATCGTCATCAATGCCGATCGCCCGCGTGATCGCCGACCGCAGCGCACTGCCTTCCGCCTCGCGCCGTGTCATCAGCCCCATGCGCATCTGCTCGGCCACGTACGAGTGGTCTGCCGTCATCTGCCGTGCCGCGCCACCGCGCACGATGTACGCCCGGCTGTCGCCCACGTTCAATATCATCAGTTCGTTTCCATCCAGTCGCGCGGCCACCAGCGTGGTTCCCATTCCCCGGAACCGCGTGTCATACTCGGCCCGCGACCGCACCGCACGATTCGCTGCCGCGGCCGCCCGGCACAGCGCACGTCTCGTTCGGTCGCTGTCCTCACTTTTGCTGGACTCAACCTCGCGCCGCGTCACATCCAAGAACGCTTCCAGGGCGACCTTGCTCGCGATCTCCCCGCCTGCGGCGCCGCCCATCCCGTCGCAGATTACCGCCAGCGCCAGCGGCTCAACGATACCGAAGGCATCCTCATTCGACCGGCGAACCCTGCCGACGTCGGTGCGCCCGGCGATCTGCACGTCCAGCGAACTCTTTCGCTCCTGCACACCCGATCGCACCGTCGATGCTCCTAAACCTGCTCGCAGGAACCGTTTTAAAGCCCCACCAAGTATAGTCAGCCCGTCAAGCGGCCTCCGAGTTCCAAGAGCGGCACCTCCTCAGCCTTAACTCTCCTTTCCAATTTCACGAAACCATGGTTAACTCATGAAGCATGCCTGCTGAGATCACCGTATCGAAGGAGGACTACCTCAAGGCCATCATCGAGGCCGAGAGTGAAGGCCATACGGTCATCCCCGCCTTCCTTGCCCAATGGCTTGGAGTCTCCGCGCCCGCCGTTACGAAGGCCTTGCGCCGCCTGCGCGAGGATGGGTACGTCAGCTCCTCCACCGATGGCCCGCTCAAGCTCACATCGAAGGGCCGCGAAGCAGCCCACCGAACCGCGCTTCGCCATCACCTCGTCGAGCGAATGCTCTCGGAGATCTTCGGCATGGAGTGGCACCAGATCCACGCAGAGGCCGAGCGCCTCGAGCACGTTATCTCGCCCGATTTCGAGGCCAAGCTCATAGCTCGACTCGGCGAAGAAGGCGAGTGCCCACACGGCAATCACGTCCTCCCGGAGACACCGGCGCAACTCAAGCGCCGCGGCCTGCTGCGGCTCTCCGAAGCGGCGTTTGGCTTACCCTGCGTCGTCTCCAGCCTGTATGAGCGTGACGCCCGCCTGCTCCTCTTCCTGCATGAGCTCGGCATTGGTCCCGGCGTCTCTCTCACTCCTCTCGCGCGCAACTACGATGACACCCTCCGTGTCCGCTGCGGAGGCCGGGAGATCACGCTCGGCATCTTCGCCGCAGATCGCATCTGGGTCCGCCCGCCATCGCAGAAACCACGGCAGAGTAAATTGTCGTAACCGTAGTTAAGTACCTGTGGCATACTGCATCTAAGCTGTAGGTGCGGATTCCACGAATGATCCCAGTCAAACAGACCGATTCGCCGGCCGCGCCGCATCTTCGCGTGGCAGACGCATCGCTTCCCGGCGCGTTTGCGTCCGTGCGTCTCAACTCCACCGGAAGCTTCTGGCGCCGTGTCCTGGGCTTCGCTGGTCCCGGCTTTCTCATCGCCGTCGGCTACATGGATCCCGGCAACTGGGCCACCGACCTCGCCGGCGGATCGCGCTACGGGTACACGCTCCTGTTCGTCATCATGCTCTCCAACCTGATGGCGATCCTGCTGCAGAGCCTCTCGCTAAAACTGGGCATCGCTTCAGAGCGCGACCTCGCACAAGCATGCCGCGAATCCTACAGCCGCCCCACGACAATCTTTCTCTGGATCTTCGCCGAGATCGCCATCGCCGCCTGTGACCTCGCCGAAGTTGTTGGCTCCGCTATTGCTCTCCAGCTCCTCTTCGGCATCCCGCTCCTCCTGGGTGTCCTCATCACCGGCGCCGATGTTCTGGTCATCCTTCTTCTGCAGAATCGCGGCTTCCGCTACCTCGAGGCGCTCGTCATCACGCTCATTTGCACCATCAGCGTGCTCTTCGCCATAGAAGTCATTCGCTCACATCCGGACGCATTGCCCATCTTGCGCAATCTCGTCATCCCGTCGCACGAGATATTTGTGAATCGCGACATGCTCTACATCGGTATCGGAATTCTCGGCGCCACGGTGATGCCTCACAATCTCTATCTCCACTCGTCCATCGTGCAGACCCGCGACTATGCGCGCACGCCTGCGGGCAAACGCGAAGCGATCCGCTTCTCCAATATCGACTCCGCAACTGCCCTGATGCTTGCGCTCTTCGTGAATGCGGCGATTCTCGTGCTCGCTGCCGCCGTCTTTCACCGCAACGGCCGCCTTGAGGTTGCCGAGATCGGCGATGCCTACAAGCTCCTGACACCGATGCTCGGCTTTACCGGCGCAAGCACGATGTTCGCGCTCGCGCTGCTTGCATCCGGACAGAACTCGACCATCACCGGCACGCTTGCCGGCCAGATCGTGATGGAAGGCTTCCTTCACCTGCGCTTCAGGCCCTGGCTCCGGCGCCTCATCACGCGTTCTCTCGCAATCATTCCAACGGTCTTTGTCACGATCTTCTACGGCGAGCGCGGCACGTCCAACCTGCTCATTCTCAGCCAGGTCATCCTCAGCATGCAGCTCAGCTTTGCCGTGTTTCCGCTCGTGCAGTTCACCAGCGACCGCAGCAAAATGGGCGAGTTCGCCAATAGCCGCACTCTGAAGATATCCAGCTATGCGGTAGCCTTCCTGATTGCCGCATTGAACGTCTGGCTACTCTTCCAGACTATCCATACCGCTTAAGCTCATCACGAAACCCGTACAACTCTGGTGCGGGCAGGGCTATACCACACGGAATGCTCGCTCAAACCAAACTCATAGGTGCAGTCAGCAAGTCTTCAACTCGGATTGGCAGATCGCGCACGCGAATGCCGGTCGCATGGTAGGTCGCATTCGTGACCGCCGCAGCCAGACCCGCCATGCCGATCTCTCCAACTCCACGGGCTCCTAGCGGATTGAGGTTGTAGTCCGGGTAGTCGACAAACGTTACGTCGATCTCAGGACAGTCGGCGTTCACAGCCATCACGTAATCAGCGAGGTTGCTGTTAATTGTGCCGCCAGTTCGCTTGTCATATTCGGTGTGCTCGAACATAGCCATGCCGAGGCCCATCACCACTGCCCCTTCAATCTGGTTGCGCGCAGGCCGGGGATTGATCATTCGGCCGGCGTCGATCACCGTGACGACGCGACTGGCGCGCAGTCGAGCAATCTCCGGCTGCCACGTCACTTCGACGAAGTGAGCGCCGAAGCTGTGGGACGAATACTTCTCGGTCGCGCTGACGCTCGACTTTGCAGTACCCGTCGCCGCGCTGACGCGATTGGCCTTCAGAACTTCGGCGAAGCTCACCGGGTTGCCAGCGCCGTCCTTCAGTCGGACCATGCCATCCGCGTAGGCAAGTTCCTCGGGCTTCTTGCCTGCAAACGGTGCACCCTTCGCCCCTGCCATCGCCAGAACCTTCTGGACAGCATTTCTGGAGGCTTCGAGTACGGCGGGAGTTACAGAGGCGGTCGCAAACGAGCCGCCGCTTATCGGTCCTTCAGGCATCGTCGTTCGGCCGAGGGAAACGCTGACCTTCGTGACAGGCAGACCAGTTTCATGAGCGGCTAACTGCGCGAGCACCGTATAGGTACCCGTGCCCACGTCTTGTGTTCCGCAGATTACCCGGGCCGTACCGTCCTGCACGAGCTCGACTGTCGCCTCTGCGGGAATGCGCATGGCGCCCCAGGAGCATGCGGCGACGCCCCACCCTAACGTCATGCCTTCATCATTCCTCATCGAACCGATCGCCGGATTGCGCTTCGCCCATCCGAACCTTTCCGCCCCGGTCGTCAGGCACTCTTTGAGGTGACGTGAAGAGAATGGCAGATTGTTGCTCTCATCGATGAGCGTGTCGTTCACGATGCGGAACTGCACCGGGTCCATCTTGAGCTTGATCGCAAGCTCATCCATGGCACTTTCTGTCGCGTACAGACCCGGTACCGCACCGGGCCCGCGCATGGCAGTGGCCGAGCCGACATTGCGCCTTACCAGGCCGCTCGTTACGCTTACGTTCGGGCAGGCGTAAAGCAGTGCGGTCGCTTCGCCGCAGCCTTCGTCAAAGTCGTCTAGGATCGCCGTGTGATTCACGTAGTTGTGGGCAATCGCGAGCAGCTTTCCGTCGCGCCCGGCTGCAAGCCGCACCTGCTGTGCGGTCGCCGGCCGATGGCCGACGCTCTGAAACATCATCGAACGGCTGACGACCAGCTTTACCGGGCGGTTGAGACTGCGGGCACACGCGGCAGCCAGCAAGGAATGCGGCCACGGCCAGAGCTTCCCGCCGAAACCCGAACCCAAAAACTCTGTGACAATCTCGACTCGGTCAGCGGAAACACCGAGCACAGCAGACATGACATCGCGGTGGTTGAAGATCGCCTGACTTGTCTCATACAGAGTGAAGCTCCCATTGTCGTAGGTCGCGACGGAGGCGTGAAGCTCAATTGGATTGTGCGTCTCGGGTGGTGTGCAGTAGACCGCATCATGCTTCACGGGCGCGCTCTGAAATGCAGCGGCAGCATCACCCCGCTTACTGCCCTGATTCATCTCTGGAGTTGACAGAGGAGTTCCAAGCAGCTTGACCCTTGTGTCATGCGGGGCCTTGGAATAGGTCACCTTTACGGCTTCAGCTGCTGCGCGCGCCTGTTCTACCGTCTGCGCCACTGCGACGGCCACATACTGTCCCCAATAACGAACCACGTTATCTTCAAGAGGCGGTCGACGCTCGTCCTGCATCATGCTGAACCCCTGGGCAGGAGGCGTTCTGTACAGCGCGGGCATGTTGCGATGCGTGTAGACCGCGAGAACGCCCGGCATCTTCTCAGCTTCGGTCGTATCGATGGCGGCAATCGTTCCACTTGCAATGGTCGCCGTCGCCGGCCACGCAAAGACAAGGTTCGGAAAATGGAAGTCGGAGGCGTACTTCGCCGTCCCTGTCGTCTTCCGTGGACCATCCACGCGGGGCGTCGACTTACCTATGATCTTGCTCTCGGTCACGGGCGGCACAGAAGCATTCGGTTGCTGCTGATCCTGAAAAAGCATGGCGACTCCTCCTTTATGCCTGGGCTGTCACTGTTGCCAGCGCGTGAACGAGGCAGCGTTTTGCAAGCTCGACTTTGAAGCCGTTCTCTGACTGAGGTTTTGCATTACGCATTGCGGCTTCAGCTGCCTGACGGAAGTTTGCCGGCGTAGCTGCCTTGCCGTGTAGTGCGTTCTCTGCTTCCCGGCTTCGCCATGGAACGGCACCAACACCACCCAAAGCAATGTGGATGAAATCGATCCGGCCATTCGTTTGCTTGACGACCACAGCAGAGGACGCAAGCGCAAACTCATAAGAAGCCCGGTCACGCAACTTCAAGTACATGCTCTTTGCGCCTGCGGGCAGCCTCGGGAGGGTGACGTGGGTGATCAAATCACCCGGCTCAAGCACCGTCTCACGCTCGGGAGTATCGCCCGGCAGCGTGTAGAACGCTGCGATCGGCACGGCGCGTTCGCCGTGAGCGCCTGTGATGTGAACGGTCGCCTCCAACGCTGCTAGTGCCACGTTCTGGTCGGAAGGATTGCTGGCGATGCATTTGTCGCTCGTGCCGAGGATGGCAAGCGTACGGTTGCTTCCTCCGATGGCCGAACAGCCGCTGCCGGGCTGACGTTTATTGCACCCGTATGCAGTGTCACGGTAGTACATGCATCGCGTTTTTTGCAGAAGGTTGCCCGCAGTCGTCGCCATGTTCCGCAACTGGCCGGTTGCTCCCGAAAGGATTGCTTCGGAGAGCACCGCATACTGCTGCCGCACCGCTGGATGCTCTGCCACCTCGGAGTTCCTGGCGAGAGCGCCGATCTTCAAGCCTGCATCGGGCATTTGCTCGATAGCGGTCAGAGGCAAGCCGTTGATGTCAATCAACTGGCGTGGCCTCTCCACGTTCAGCTTCATGTAGTCGACAAGATTGGTGCCGCCCGCGATGTAGCGAATCGGAGCGCCCTGCTGTGCAGTCGGGGAGGTTGCCTGCGCACGAACGGCGGCAGGCACGGTGGTCACGGTGATCAGATCAAAGGGCTGCATCGGCGTGTCCTTTCGTCAAGCGCTGCGGCGAACCGCTTGTACAGCGGCAACGATGTTGGGATAGGCTCCGCAGCGGCAGATATTGCCGCTCATGGCCTCTTTCACATCCGTGTCCTTTGGGCCGCACGGCTCTTTCAGCAATGCGACGGCAGACATGACCTGGCCGCTGGTGCAGTAGCCACACTGGAAGGCATCGTGTTCGACGAAAGAGGCTTGCATGGGATGCATCTGGTCCGGCGTCCCCATACCCTCAATCGTCGCGATCTCAGCGTTCTGTTGCATTGCCGCGAGAAGAAGGCAACTGTTCACGCGCCTGCCATTCACGTGCACGGTGCAGGCACCACACTGGCCGTGGTCGCAACCCTTCTTCGTCCCCGTCAGAAACAGAGATTCACGCAGAGTGTCCAGCACGGTCGCACGCGGATCGATCCGCAGTTGATGAACTTCGCCATTCACCCGAAGCTTGACCGCCACGGTTCCCGGGACGGCCTGGCCCTCGGAGGCGATCGGGTCTGTTTGCGGAGCGGACGCAACGGCTCCCGGGACCGCGATCGTTGCAGCAGCCGTCGCAACCCCCACTGCCCCGGCTCGTCCGAGAAAGCTTCGCCGAGTCAGCGGCTCAAAGCCAGGCTGTGTCTTCGTCTGATCCCTGTCATCAGTCGCCATTGAATTACCTCCTGATGCTGCTGCTCATGTGAACTCGCTAGAAGCGTTTCGTAGACTCCGTGAGGCTTGAATGCAGACAAACAAGGCCTCTCGGATGGGCATCTCATGTAGTACCCGAAAACAAGACAGCCATCAGGCAGAAATGGGCTCGAAATCTTCCGGGCCATTTGCCTCGAAAATCCGCACAATTATTGGTGCCCGAGGGGGGACTTGAACCCCCACGACCCTTTCAGGTCTGCGGATTTTAAGTCCGCTGTGTCTGCCGATTCCACCACCCGGGCCTTTTACGGCACATCCCAGCTTCATCGTATCCCACCCAGCCGCTCCCACCCACCCTCGATTCACGCCTCCAGGGAACCATCCGCGCTCCATCTGCGTACCCTTGTCATCGCTGCACGAAGAGCGCGCTCCGCCATGCCATTTCGCGAGATCCTTAAGCAAACGCTCGCCGCCCTGTGGGACTCAAAACTCCGCAGCTTTCTCACCATGTTCGGCATCCTCTGGGGCATCACTTCGGTCATTCTTCTCGTCGGCCTCGGCATCGGCTTCAGCATTCAGCAGCGTAAGCAACTCCGGACCATCGGGACCGATATAGCCATCTGCTTCGGCGGCAAGACCGCCATGCCCTTCCAGGGCTACGCCGCCGGCCGCGACGTCACCCTCACCATCGACGATGCCATCGCCATACAGAAGTTCGCTCCGCTCATCAAAACGGTCTCGCCGGAAATCCGCAAGACCGTCGACGAGGTCAGCCAGTGGAACGCATCCAACCGTGGCGTCCGCGGCGTCTGGCCTGAATACCAGCGCTTCCGTTCGCTCACCGTCGATCAAGGCCGCCTCATGTCAGCCGAAGATGAAGCCGACGGCGCGCGCGTCGTTGTCCTTGGCGCCGAATCCGAGCGCCAGCTCTTTCCGGGCAAGCCTTCCATTGGCCAGCCCGTCCAGATCTCCGGCTACCCGTACACCGTCATAGGTGTGCTCGCAAAGAAGCAGCAGAATGGAAGCTACGGCTCCGGCCCCGACAACACGCAGCTCTTCGTTCCCTTCTCCGCGATGGTCCGCGACTTCCCGCCCGATTTCAAAGGCTCGTTCCCCGGCTTCGTCAACAACATCGTCGTGCAGCCCGTCCGGCCCGAACT
>DASYBN010000227.1:0-4401 GCA_036500785.1 Acidobacteriaceae bacterium | reverse complement strand
TAGGCTTTGCCCACGACATCATCGTCCTGCCCTGAGCGCTGCGCAGGAGCAGGGTCGGCTGCGGTTTTCTGTTGAGGCTCGTCCTTGCTGGCCGGCATGGCTTGATTTTAGATGGCCCTCGCCCTCTGCGGGATTCCGCCTTTCGCGAGGCCATTCGGGCGCGTGAAACAATAGACGTATGACAGGAACGGCAGATCAGCGGGTCGGCGTGTATATAAGCGTGCCGTTCTGCCGTGCCAAGTGCAGCTTCTGCAACTTCGCCTCGAGAGTGTCATCCGCCGAGCGGGTTGCCACCTACGTGCAAGGTCTCTGCGCCGAGATAAAGAGTGTGGAGAAGGCCCTGTCCAGGCTGCGTGCAGGCGCGTCGCGAACAGTCGACACCGTGTACTTCGGCGGCGGTACGCCGAGCCTGCTTGAGCCTAAGCAGCTACGGGAGATATTCGCAGCACTCAGATCTCAGTTCGAAATTCGGCCTGATGCTGAGATCACGCTGGAGGCAGCGCCCGGCCAGATCGGTGACGCATTGCTCCACGAGGCGATGAACCTTGGTGTGAACCGCGTGAGTCTTGGTGTGCAGAGCTTCGTCGACCGGGAGAGCGCGGCTGTGGGCCGCACACACACCGGCGAGAGCTGTCTCCGCGAGATCACGCGTCTGTACACCTGCGGGGTAACGGAAATCGCCGCTGATCTGATCGCAGGTCTGCCGTACCAGACCGCTGCAAGCTGGCAGACATCGCTTGCAGAGGCGTCCAGTTCGGAGCTCACGCACCTCAGCGTGTACATGCTTGAGATCGACGAGGAATCGCGGCTCGGACGCGAGGTTCTGGGGGGAGGCGCGCGTCTGCACGCGCCGGCGGTTGCGACGGAAGAACTCACCGCCGCCCTTTACGAGCAAGCGTGTGAGTTCCTCGCGGTAAACAAGTTTACACAGTACGAGATATCGAACTTCGCGAAGGGGACGGAGCATCAATCGCGGCACAATCGCAAATACTGGGATCGCGCTCCTTACCTCGGATTCGGCCTCGACGCGCACTCGATGGTTTCGCGGGCGGATGGCGCCAGCGTTCGCTTCGCCAATCCAGACGAACTCGAAGCCTATGACGCGGGCGAAAGGGGTTCATCGAGCGAAATCGGTGAGCGTGAGACGTTCGAGGAGTCCGTGTTCCTTGGACTGCGCTTGAACGAGGGCGTGTCGATTGCGCTCTTGCGCGAACGATTTCCACGCGAGTGGGTGAAGGACTGCGAAGAGCGCGTCAAAGATCTGGCCCGCGAAGGTTTGATGCGAGTAGCCGATGATGCATGGCAGCTCACCACCCGCGGCAGGCTGGTGTCCAACGAAGTCTTCGGCGAGCTATTGGCAGCTTTGGTTTAGACGAGGTGAGCGTTTTGGCGAATGAAACTGTGATTGATCTGCGCAGCGATACCGTGACCAAACCCACTGCCGCGATGCGCGCCGCGATGACTTCCGCTGAGGTTGGCGACGATGTTTACGGCGAGGACCCGACGGTCAATCGGCTGGAGCAGCGTGCAGCCGAGATCTTTGGCCGTGAGGCCGCGATCTTTGTTCCCACTGGCACAATGGGCAATCAGATTGCGATTCGTCTCCACACCGATCATGGTCAGGAGGTCATCTGCGAAGCGCGGTCCCACATTCTTGATTGGGAGATGGCGATGGTGTCGGCGTTCGCCGGGTGCGTGCCGCGTGCCGTTGAGGGAGATCGCGGCGTGCTTTCGTGGGAGTCCATCCGCAGAGCCATTGCTCCGAAGATTTACTATCGTGCGCCTACAGGTCTGATCTCGCTCGAGAATACGCACAACATGGCGGGCGGCACCGTGACTCCGCTGGATGTCTCCGAAGAGATATGGGAGGGCGCACGCGACGCGAAGCTTCCCGTTCACCTCGATGGAGCGCGTATTTTCAACGCTGCGACCGCACTTGGGCTCGACGTGGCCACCCTCACGCGCGGCTTTGACACGGTGATGTTCTGTCTTAGCAAGGGACTTGGCGCACCGGCCGGGTCGATGCTCGTCGGATCGCGTCAGGTGATCGAACGCGCGCGTGTCTTTCGCAAGGCGCTGGGAGGCGGAATGCGTCAGGCCGGTGTTCTCGCAGCCGCAGGGTTGATCGCCTTGGAACAGATGCCGGTTCGGCTGGCCGAGGATCACCGCAATGCGCGCCTGCTCGCGGAGGCGATTGCGCGTTGCGATGTAGCCGAAATCGATCCGGCTGAGGTTCAGACCAACATCGTCATCTTCACACTGAAGGAAGATGCCGAAACGGCAGATGCTCCCACGCTCGTCCGCAAGCTTCGCGAGCAGGGTGTGCTCGCAAGCGCCATCGGCGAGCGCGCCGTGCGATTGGTCACTCACTACGACGTAAGCCGGGAGCACTGCATTCAGGCAGCGGCGGTTCTTGAGCGCCTGCTCTGCGGAGCGGCGGTTCAGGCGTGAGCGCTAGAAGTTTGACGCGCGCCTACCTCGATCGATTTCTCCGGAAGAATGACCGTTAGCGTCGTTCCGTGATCGGCGTCGCCCGTGCGCGACTCCAACCTGATCTCGCCACCATGTCTTTGCACAATTCCCTGACTTACCCAAAGACCCAGCCCGGTCCCCTTTTCGCCTTTCGTTGTGAAGAACGGCTGGAACAGGTGATCCATCGTTTCTTTCGGAATGCCCGGCCCGTGATCCACAACTGAAACGGTTACACCAGCGCCATTCCTCTGCGACCGCTGGCCGTCGAGCGGAGCAGTCGAGCGCAGAGAGACCTCAATGAGCGAACCGGTTGTGGACGCATCCATCGCGTTGGTCAGCAGGTTTGTAAATACCTGGCGCAGCTCTGCCGGATATCCACTGATCTTCACGTTGTCGGCGAGGTTCTTCTTGAGAGTGATCCCGGATTGCGTGATCTGGCGCTGCAGAAGCAGCAGAATGCTGTCGAGTAGCTCTCCGAGGTCTATCTCAATCGGGGTCTTTGACTCGCGGTACATGCCGAGCATGGCACGGCTGATCTGCGTCACCCGATCGAGCTCCGAACCTGCAAGCTCCAGAAACTCGCGCGTCTCCTCCGGGCTTGCTCCGTTCTTCATGAGGTACAGCAGGTTCACTACCGAGTCGAGCGGGTTGTGAATCTCGTGCGCGAGCGTTGCCGCCAGCCGTCCTGTAACTGCGAGCTTCTCGCTTGCAAGCAGCGCCGCCTGCGTGCGTCGCTGTTCGGTAACGTCGCGGAACACCATCACAACGCCGGCAAGCTCACCCGAGCGGTCAAAGATTGGCGCGCCGCTGTCGTCGATCTGAATCTCTCCGCCGGTGCGACGCAGCAGAACCGCATGGTTGGCGAGTGACACGGCGCGGTGCGATCGGAGCACCGCATCAACCGGATTTTCCATGAGCTCGCGACTCGTCTCGTTCACGATCAGGAAGACTTCGCTGATGGGGCGCTGTGCGGCTTCGGCCTGCGTCCATCCTGTGAGTTGCTCGGCTATGGTGTTGAGAAGCTCCACCTTCCCATGCTCATCACAGACGATGACGCCATCTCCGATGGAGGTCAGTGTCGTGCGAAGGCGCTGTTCGGAGTCGTAGGTTGCCTGAGCCGTCTTTCGCAGAGCGGTCATCGCTCCCTGAAAGGCATGCGTCACCATATGCAGGCGGCTGCGCGCGAAGATCCCGATGAGCAGACCGATCAGCGCCGCGCATCCTACGATTGCCTCGAGCGTATGACGGACCTGCGTCCGCCAATGCTCGACTTCCGTCTGCCTCCGAAGCTTCTGCGCTTCCACAAGCTCGTTCAAAGTCGCACGGAGATGATCCATCTCGTCCTTGCCGCGCAGCTCGAGCGTCATATCGTTGGTGTCCCCGCCGGCGCGGGTTCGGGCGATCAAGGGCGCAGCTACAGAGTTCAGCCACTCGCCATGTACAGAGGCAAACTCATCAAGCAAATGGGTGTCCTCGCCTCGTGATGCGAGGTCCTTCCGAAGCGAGGAAAGACCGGCCGCAAGCGGCGCCTGCGCATCCCGGAAAGGCTGTAAAAACGCCTCATTCGAGGTGTTCTGAAAACCGCGCAGTCCTGTCTCTTCGTCGACGGTCAGAGCGCGCAGATACGTCGAAGCAGCTATGTCGCGATCCGCTTGCTCCAGATCGGCCACGGTCTTCTGTGCATTCCCGATCTGCCAGATGAGCGCACCGGAGACGAGGAGCAGTGCAACGACTGGCAGCAGCAGCGTTTGCAGCAGAATTCGGTTAAGCTGGCTCAGGTTCAATCGGTCACTCGCACACGGCAAACTTCAAGGTCAGATTCCTCAGTATGTAGACTCAGGCAATCGCAGGCGCGACAGTTAATCTTCGCAAGACCTAGGAGTTAATATGCGAAAAAAGGCCGTCGAGTTTCTCCAAAAGAGCGGGAGC
>DASYBN010000226.1:0-6279 GCA_036500785.1 Acidobacteriaceae bacterium | reverse complement strand
CAACATTCGACAGGAGGAGAACGAGGTCAACCAGAATTACAACTCTCTGCAGGCTTCGATCCGTATGGAACGCAAGCACGGACTCTCTGTCGAGTTCGCGTACACCTGGTCACACGAGATCGACATCCAGAGCGCCGATCTCACCAGCTCGACGCAGGCCGGCTCCGGCGGTGCACTGTCCAACCCGTACGATGCCAACTATGATCGCGGATCGGGCAACTTCGATCGTCGTAACATCTTCAACGTCAACTACGTTTACGAGCTACCGTTCTTTGCGCACTCGGGCAATGCCTTTGAGCGCATCGCGGGCGGTGGCTGGCAGATCGCCGGCATCACCACCGCTGAGAGTGGCACGCCTGTGAACGTCTACTACAACGGCGCGGATACATTGGGGCTGGGCGGCAATACCTCGAACCGTCCCAATGTGATCAGTAATGTCAGTTACCCGAAGACCGTGAATGCCTGGTTCAAGACCAGCGCCTTCGCGGCCCCGATCGCACCGTGGGTCGACTCCAACTCCTCCGGATTCGGCGACGCGCGCAAAGACGCGATCGTTGGGCCGGGTCTCTTCAACTGGAACGTCGCTATCTACAAGGACTTCTATTTCACGTCCCACGAGGGCCCACACCTCCAGCTTCGTGCTGAGAGCTACAACACCTTCAACCACACCGAATTCAACAGCATCGACACCGGCACCTCGGATAGCAACTTCGGCAAGGTCACGAACACCAATGACCCGCGCGAGTTCCAGTTCGGTGCCAAGTTCCTGTTCTAAAGATCCACTGGCATCAACTCCGAAAACGCAGCAGCCTCGGCTGCTGCGTTCTTTTTTCGAACAGTCGAGGCTGCGAGCTCTTCGCGATGCCTGTGCTGCTAAGCGCCGGCTGCGACGACGTGAACCTTCTTCGTGCCAAGAGACGGGTGTGTGATGCTGATCGCGATCACACCCCTAGCATTCGGCGTCGACCGTACCCACACCGCGCCTGCGCCGCCGCTCTCAGTCAGCGAGAAGGTCCGATCTCCTATCAACTCACCTGGTCCGGTAAGGTCGATTGTGAGATTGCCGCTTCCGAGCAGTCGCGGAGCGCCGTACTTATCCACCACCTGAAAGATGACGCGCGTTGCATCAATGCCATCCGCCCGAATCGACCTGTCGTCGGCCGTGACAAGAAGCTGGTCCAGAGATGGGTCGGACGAAAAGGCGCGCGACACTACTTTGCGTCCGTTCACAAATCCATCGATGCGCAGCTCAGGGTGATCTCTGCCATCGAACTCGAGATCGACCCATGACAGTGGATAAAGCAGATGCGGATATCCCTGCCGGTCGGGCTCAGCGGTTGCGTGGTGTTGACCGTCTACAAAGAGCTCAACGCGATCGCAGTTGTGAAACAGTGCGAGGTTCTTGCCGGGGCCGCGGGGAGTCATCGGGCCAAAGTCCCAGTAGAAGTTTGGCGCAATCACCGCGCGTACAGAGGGGTTCACCTGCGATTGATAGAACGCGGCGCCGAGTTTCGGGATACGAAACACGTCAGCGACACCAGGGTTCTTGATCCCTTTGTACGAGTTCTGCGGACTCGCATATTCAAACGCGCACCACGCGATGACGCCGCACATGCGATCGTAGGCGCGTGCCCGGTCGTGCGCCTGCGCGTGGTAAATCGCCTGGTGATACTGCATCGTGACGTCAGCCGCGCGACGGTATTTGTTGTTGAAGCCCGAAGCGGTGTAGGTTCGCTGGCCCACCGTCTCGGCGAGCATGTACGGTATGCCGGCCAATGGCGGCAGAATCTGCACTGTGCCGCCGGGTGACTGATGGTAGTCGTCGTACGCGAAGACGTCCTCGTGCCAATCAGTCTTCCAATTACTGAAGCCGGTCATCGATCCCGAAGTGGGACGAGAATCATCCAACTCCTTCGCCGCTGCATAGGTGCGGTCGTAAAGCGGCGGATCATTGTGCGACTCGTTCACGCGAACGCCCCACACAATGATCGAAGGATGATTACGGTCGCGCCGGATCATGTCGCGCACATCGTCGACGACCTGGTCCTGAAATGCCTGATCACCGATGTACTGCCACCCAGGCGTCTCTTCCCACACCATCAATCCCAGTTCATCGCACGCGTCCAGAAAAGCCTCATGTTGCGGATAGTGTGAGCAGCGCACGATGTTGCAGTTGAACTCGTGCCGAATGATCTCTGCGTCCTTGCGCATCACGCGAGCGGGCATGGCGTAGCCGGTGTAGGGAAAGAGCTCGTGGCGATCGAGGCCGAAGAACTGCATCTTCTTCCCATTAAGATAGAAGCCATCATCAGCGAACTTCGTTTCCCTGAATCCAATGCGCGTGCGGTAGTCGTGCACAGGCTTGCCGGCAATGTGCAGCGTGACAACGATGTTGTAAAGCTGCGGATGGTCGTTTTTCCAGAGCGTCACGTGTTCGAGCCCTGACATGGAAAAGGTAATCTCAGTGGAACCGGACTTCAACTCGCCGGTGTCCTTTCGCGCGCGTGCGATCACGCGATCGCCATCGAGCAACTCGGCCCGGAGAGTTGCGGCTCCCGTAGTGCTGACGCCAGCATCCACCGTGCAGGTGAAGTCGACGCGCCGCGAGGCTGCGAGCACGTCCGCTGGCTTTGCGAAGACGTCGGCTATGTAGACCTGCGGAACCGTGCAGAGCTTCGCGCCTCGGATCATTCCTCCAGGAACGTAGTAGTCGATGGAACTGCGTCCGCGTGGTGACCCCTCAGGAGGGACATCCTGAAACCGGGCGTCCAGCTTCACGTCAACCGTGTTCTCTTCTTGCAAGACAGAGGTCAGCTCGTAGCGGAAGGGAAGATAGCCACCTCTATGCTGCGGCAGACCGCTGCCGTTCACGGTGACGTCCGCCGTCACCATTGCGCCTTCAAACATCAGAAACGTGCGCCGGCCAGTGCTTTCGTGCGGGCGCGGGAACGTCTTGCGATACAGAAAGACGTCCTCCCATAACTCGGGATTCCAGTCCTGCCAGGAGAGGTTCGCGACAGAATGTGGCAACGAGATGGAAACCGGCTCAGACGGCGCAGATGCCCTGCCGAGAAATGCCCAGTCGGCGCTGAGAGGAATCTCCCAGTTCGCCGGTCCAGACTTCGCGATTTCGGCAAGTCCCCACAGCGGGTGCGTCGCCAAGGCAGTGCCCGCACCAAGAGAGGACCGAAGGAAACGGCGACGGCTAAGACAGTTCTTCGAAGCTGGACGGCTCATATTTGAATTTTTCCGGACGAGGCTGTTGGTTTTTCGGAGCGGATATTGGCCATGCAAGCGAACGGTCCCTCAGGTGCAGAGGGTAACGATATTTCAAGCCTCAGGTCGTGGGCTTCGCTGGCGCGTCGAGGCGGGCGTAGAAGTCGGTATAGAAGCGGCGGGTGTAGTCGGCGAGCAGCGATTCGATCCGCGCGGGATCTTGCGAGCGAAGAATCAGACCGGCGTGGTGAAGCTTGTGCAGCCGGTGCACGATCTCGGCGTCAGTGTAAGCGGAGGTATCGGGCCACTCCTGGCGCGCGAGTGAAATGAGGCTGGCCGAATAATCGCTGCGGACTGGTGGGAGCGAGTAGTCTTCGCCGCGGGCGAGGGCGACCTCGATGCGCGCCCACTCGACCCACGGATTCAATCCTGAAGCGTGTTCGACGACCTCCGCGATGTACGCTCCGCCGACACGCGCGGCGGTCTCAAGAAAGTAGAAGCGGCCGTCAACATGCGCGCGAATGAATTCCGAGTGAGTTACTCCGGCCTGCATGCCCAAAGCCCGCAAGGTAGCGGCATGGATTTCGAGGAGTGCCGCAGCCTCAGCGGTGGAGCGGTCGAGCGCTCGCGTAGAGAAGATCCCGCCCGAGTGCATCGTCTCAAAAGGCGGCTGACCATATTTGTGCGGCGTCGCGAAGACAAGCTCGCCATTCCATGTAATGCCTTCGACATGGAAGATATCGCCAGCCACGAAGCATTCGACGAGGTGGTTGGACGCTTGATCCCCGAGCCTGTCGAGATGCGGCCAGATGTCTTCGGCGCGCTCGATCTTGTGGATGCCGACGGCAGAGGCGCTCCATCGGGGCTTGAGAAGCCAAGGGCCTTCGGTGGATTGCAGAAAATGCCAAAGAGCATCGTGGTTGGCTACGGAAGAAAAGGCTGGCACGGGAACGCCCGCGCGTGCGGCGCCTTCGCGCATAGCGAGCTTGTCACGAAAGAACCGCGTGGCGGTCTGTCCCATGCCGGGCAGGCGGAGGTGCTCACGCGCGAGTGCAGCAGTTTCGAGATCGAACTCGTCGAGCGGCACAATGCGCGCGAAAGGGATGTGGCGCATGAGGTTGGCTATGTGTGGCAACGTCTGCTCCGCGCTAAGCTCCTCCGGCATCGTGTGAAAGCCGGCGAGGATGTCGCGGGGCCAGTCTGCCTCGCGCAGCTTATGTACCGTGAGCAGATGCACATGGCAGTCGAGGTGCGCCGCCTCGCGAAGGAAGGCCTGACCCTTTTCATAGGTGCTGATGCAGAGAATCGTCGTCCGCGACATGTGCGTGCAAGGGTACACGAGAGGGCGCTCGCGTCGGGGTGGATATTTAGAGAGCGGCTTCCCCAACTTGCCGATTTCCAGTCAGCAGCTCGGATCCGAGTTTGTGAGCTTGCGCACGATGTTGGTTGTGGAGAAGCCTTCCACCGTCGGGACTATCTCGACGCGGCCTCCCGAGGCGAGCACCGCTTCGTGGCCTACGACGGTTTCGACCGTGTAGTCGCCGCCTTTGACGAGCACATCTGGGCGGATCTCGCCAATGAGTTCAAGCGGAGTGTCTTCGGCAAAGAGCACAACCGCGTCCACCGCCGCCAAAGCAGCCATGACGCGGGCACGCTCGCGCTCGCCAACGATCGGCCGCATTGGGCCCTTAAGACGTGAGACCGACGCGTCCGAGTTGAGCCCGAGCACAAGCTTGGAGCCGAACCTGCGGCAATCCTCGAGCAGAGTAATGTGGCCGACGTGCAGAAGGTCAAAACAGCCATTGGTAAACACGATCGTCTCGCCTGCCGCACGCCAGTCTGCAATGCGGGCAGCGAGGTGCTGTCGATCGAGGATCTTCTCCTCGCCCGAGAGCGGGGTAGAGGGGGTGAGGATCGCAATGAGTTCGTGGTGGGCGATGGGCGCGGTGCCGATCTTGCCCACAACAACACCGGCGGCAAGATTGGCGAGATCGGTGGCGGTTTCGACGGCGAGGCCGGCGGCCATCGAGGCGGCTAGCGTCGCGATGACTGTGTCGCCGGCGCCGGAAACGTCGAACACCTCACGGGCGCGCGCGGGCGAGTGGAAGCTTCCAGCGGCGGAGAGGACGCGGATACCGCGCTCGCTCATCGTGGCGGTGAGATAGTCGAAGCCGTGCTCTTCGCGCTGGCGCTCGGCGGCCGCGAGGAGCTCGTCGAGATTCTGCCTGTCCACTCCGGTGGCGAGCGTGAGCTCGTGCAGATTCGGGCACACCATGGTCGCGCCGGAGTATTTGCTCAGGTCGGACGTCTTGGGGTCGACGAAGACGGGCACGTTCAGGCGGCGCGCAGTGCGAATCGCCGCCAGGCAGAGATCCCGCGTGAGCGCGCCCTTGGCATAGTCGGAGAGCACCACCGCGTGGACCTTCTCGATGAGCCCGAGAACGCGGGCCTGCAGGTGCTCGAGGTCCGTCCCGGAGGGAGCTTCACGCGATTCGATATCCAGCCGGAGCAACTGCTGCGTCCGCCCGACAATGCGGGTCTTGGAGATGGTGGGCAGGGAAGAGGTCACAATGCCGGTAGTGTCGATTCCGGCATCGTCCAGGGCCGCCGCGAGCTCGCGCTGCTCGGCATCAGCCCCCCAAAGCCCGGCGAGCAGCGCCTGGCACCCCAGCCCGGCCAGGTTCATGGCGACGTTCGCAGCGCCGCCGGGACGCTGATAGCGATGCGCGTGGCGGAGCACCGGGACCGGAGCCTCGGGCGAGATGCGATCGACATCGCCGACGATATACCGATCGAGCATCAGGTCGCCGACAACGAGGATGCGGACGCCGTGGAAGCCGCCTTCGAGAAGATTCAGAACTGTGTGCAGCTCGGGAAGCATGTCTTGGATATGTTCGCAGATGTGAGGTTCGTTAGGTGTACTGGGAAAGTGACTCACGAGTTTTGGCCGCGTCATTCATCGCCGAGTGGATAGCACCGAGTACCTCGTCAACAGTGATGGAGAGCAGGCATTTCTTCTGCTGCTCGATGCAGGTCTCCAGCCCGCACCCTGCGCACTCGACC
>DASYBN010000225.1:0-9519 GCA_036500785.1 Acidobacteriaceae bacterium | reverse complement strand
CGATGGGTGTCAGCGCGGGTGCGCGGCGATCTCGATCTCGTGGCGTGGGACGGAGACGCGGTGGTCGTCTTCGAGGTGAAGACACGGACCGCGCGCGATCTGTTTCCCGCGGAGGTCGCGGTGAACCTGGCCAAGCAGAGGCAGCTGCGCAAAATGGCGGCTGCGTGGGTGAGCCAGTTGCCACGCCGACATCGCGGGCGTGTTCTGGTGCGCTTCGATGTGCTCTCGGTGTATCTCGTCGGCAAGGAGCCGGGGTTCGAACATACGGTCGACGCATTTCCCTTCCGCGAAGAGCGGCAGGCCATCCATCTGCGGGCGCGGGCGTGTCTATAGTAGAAGCGTGGATTAAGGAGCCGTCTGCCCGATGAGCCTGATGGATGCACCGAAATATGACGAGCGCGGCGAGCGCCGCAAAATCTCGATCCTGATTGCAGCCGGAGTGGGGCTTCTGATTCTGCTGAGCCTGACTTTGGCCGGTTATATCAGCGGGCATGGATGGCTGTTTACGAACCTCGGGGCCGAACACCGGGTGAACGACTTCTTCAAGGCGCTCGAGGCGAAGGACTACGCGAAGGCGTACGACATCTATGAGAACGGCCATCCGGACTCCGGCTATCCGCTGGCGCGATTTACCGAGGACTGGACGACCCACTCGCCGGTGAACGCGCCGATCACCTCGCATCATGTGGACATCTCGAAGACAGATGGATCGGGCGCGTTCGGGTCGGGGATTATTGTTGCCGTGCGAGTGAATCTGCAGGACGGGATTGTGCCCCCCGCTCCGGGCGAGGAGCCGAACACCAAGCCGGGGCACAAGATTTTTATGTATGTGAATCGTGCCGACGGCACGATGACGTGGCCGGCGCCGCACATTCTCGAATACCACTAGATTGTCACGTCGTACTCGAGACGGGTGCACGTCGCGTATTCAGGTGCAGACTTAGCACGATCATCATTGCCGCGACAGCGAGCGGAACGCAAAGGGCTGCCGAGAGCGAGTGGATCCAGCCGGAGAGTGCACCGGTAGCGAGCGGCAGCGCGGATGCTCCGAACCCCGCGACGACGAAGATTCCGGGGGTTTCATGCTGCCGGAGGACGATTGCGAGCAATAGCGGGTAAATCGGGCCCACACCGAAACCGACCATGGCGGCAGCCATGACATTGCTTGCGCTGCCGGGCCAACCCACGAGCATCGTCAATCCGGCGGCAGCGAGCGCGGCGCTGGCCGGCAGAACAATCCGCTCTGCTACACGTTCAGAGATACGCAGAGAATAGACCAGTCGGCTGGTGAGAAGGCCAGCCCAGAACGCGGTCGCGGCGCCGATCGTAATGTCTGCAGTTTCACCGAGACGCTGCGCGTAGGCGGCGAGCCAGCCTCCGGTAGCGTTCTCTATACCCGTGGCGCAGAAGACGAGAATCAGAAGCGCGAGCGGCACCTTGAGCAGCGGCCAACGCCCTGGCCGGGTGCTCTCCGACGACAGAAGCGCGGATGGAAATGCGTCGGCGCGAGCGTCTCTGGAAACGAGCACCGCCCAGACGGCGAAGAGCGCGAAGAAGGCGGCCAGCCCGAACAGCAGATTCACCGGGCGCGCTGAGTGGCTGCCGCGATGGAGTGCCTGACCGCCAAGCGCAAGCCACGGACAGGCGCACGCGCCCGCGGCCCAGAGCAGGTTCAGCCGCATCATCTCCACCCGGCGATGCGCGGCGAACCGGCGCGAGACGAGCAGACTGGTCGAGGTCATCGCCATCCCGAGTCCGAACCCATACACCGCGATCGCGGCGAATCCCCAGCCGACAGTTGCCAACGCGAGCGAGATCGCGCCGACGGCGGTAAGAAGCGCGCCGCGAGCGAGGGAGTGCCCCATGCGTCCACGTGAGGCTAGCGCACCCGCAGTCGTAGCGATGAAGAAGCAGAACAACAGCAGCCCGCCGCGTGCATCGCCGAGGCTCCAGCGCCGCAGCAGCAACGGCAGCAGAGAGCCGGGCAAAGCGACGCCAACCCCGGTGGCGGCGAAGCCTAGATAGAGTCCGAGTTTCAATCCATATCCTCGCAAAGCATGACGGCGTGAATCGTTGCTGCCATGCTACCCGGCGTGAACGGGTGCGAGCGCGCCGGGAGTCACCGTTGTGTGTCGGGGGTGTTCAGCGCGGTGCATAAGGAGTCGAGGAACGGACGCTGACTCGCCAGTATGGCTTCGTGCGCGTCGGGTATCGAGAACCACCCGCCGCGATCGACCTCCGGGACCTGGAGCATGCGCTTCGAACGTGGAGGCCATTCGATCTCGCAGTTGATGCTGCGCAGATCGTCGGGATTGCAGTCGCCTTCGAATGCCCAGGCTTCGACAAGCTTGCCGCTCAGCTGGCGAATGATGCCGAGCGGAATGAACTCTCCGTTCGGCGTGAATCCGGTCTCCTCCTGGAACTCGCGCTTTGCGGCGGCGAGCGGCTCTTCATCATCGAGGAACTGGCCCTTGGGAACCGTCCATGCGCCCTTGTCCTTGTTGACCCAGAAGGGGCCGCCGGGATGCACGAGGAAGACCTCGGGGCGGCTGTCCCGAATGCGATACATAAGCAAACCCGCGCTGCGTTTGGGCATTGTTGCATTCCTGAAATCTTTGGAGAGTCACAGCAGTTGCGGAACAAGCTCTGTGGCCGTCCCAAGAAGAATTTCATCAAAGGCGTCGGCGTTCTGCGGCTCCTCCGGCCCGACGTAGATGGTGTGGATGCCGCGCTGGTTTGCCATATGGACAAACCCCGCAGCCGGGTAAACAGATCCTGAGGTGCCGATGACCAGCAACACGGTCGCGCGATTCAGCTCGCGATAGATGCCCTCCATGTCGAGCGGAATCTCACCGAACCAGACGATGTGCGGGCGCACGGGTTTACCGCACGTCTCGCACAGCGGGAGCTCGGCTGCGAAGTCATAAGTTCGGCGGTCCGTGAACGGCTGGTCGCAGCGCACGCAGCGCGATTGGAACAAGGCACCATGCATGTGATGCAGACGTTCCGACCCGACGCGCTCATGCAGATCGTCGACGTTTTGGGTACACAGGAAGAAGCGATCGCGCATCCGTTGTTCGATCTCCGCCAGCGCACGATGTGCGGCGTTGGGCTCGGCGGCCATCGCATCGCGGCGACGCATGGAGTAGAAGCGCCACACGAGCTGGGGATTGGCCTGCCACGCTTCCGGCGTGGCGACCTCCTCGACACGATGGCCATTCCAGAGACCGCCCGATCCGCGAAAGGTGGCGAGGCCGCTTTCGGCAGAGATGCCCGCCCCGGTCAGCACAAAGAGGCGATCCTCGGGACCGAAACGCATGTATCGATTATGAACGCTTGCGGGCAGAGGCTTTTCGTCTGGCGTCCTGCCGGTGATCAGGATGTAAATTCTCGCGCTGTGACGGCGGCGAGGGAACGATGCGTCGAACGCATGCGAGGACCGGCTACGGTTGTGCCTCAATGCGCGCGATCTGGTCGGGCTCGAGCTCGTTGTGGAGTTGGACAAGAAGATGCGTGTTCGCCTTCTCAAGATCGGCGCGAGCCTGTGCGATGCGGTCGATCTGCGAGAAGAGCGCGGACTCGTCCAGCGTCTTCGCGTGCGTGAGCGCCTCCATGTGCAGCTCCTCCTGCTGGAGGCTGCTGAGGCGCTGCAGCAGCACCGGCCGGCTCTGCTCGAAGATCGAGTCCATGCGATGCTGCTGGTCCTGCGTCAGCTTGATCTGCTTGGCGAAGTGCTTGTCGTCCCACCAGCGGCCGGGAGGCCCGAGCTGCAGACCACCGTGAAGTCTCACGGAGCTATTGCGGCTCATGTCGCCAACGTTGCCCGAGCGCGGGAATCCGCCCACCCCCATGCCGGGCTCAGCCATCCCGCCGCCCATGCCGCCGCCCGGGAACCCGCCGGGACCACCCGGTCCACCCGGACCACCGCCGCCGTGATGCTGCGCGAAGACGGGCACCGGCGCGCAGAGCACTGCCAGAAACGCAAGCGCCAGCACCGCATGCACAAGCAGGCGGTTCGGGCGAGCGCGAGTCTGACCGAAGAGCGACATTTTAGTTAGAGACCTCGCGGATTACACGCCGATGTGCCACACGTGTATCGGAATCGAGCTCCGTAACGGGAATCTGCGGGCGCACCTGGTCGTTGATCTCGCTGTCGATAGAGCGCATCAGGCGATTATCCTGCGCGAGCTCGTCTTCCGAAGGCGCCGTGATGGCGTGAGTGGGCTGCAGCGCGACCGTACGCGAATCGTTGTTCTGCATGTGCGCTCCGAGCGCAACACCGAAGATAAGCACGCCGGCCAACGTGGCGCCCCAGCCGGGAAGCGCCGTCCAATGGAGCGCCCAGCCCGACGGCACACCAATGCGCGCGGCACGCCGCTCCGCCCAGCGAAGGCTCGCAATGTCGAGATCGCCCATCGCCGCGCCGAGCGAGGTCAGCTCCGTGCGGCACGCTGTGCAACTCTCCACATGCAGACGCGCGCGTGGATCGCTGCTGTCGCCGGCAAGAAAGTTTGCAAACTGTTCGTCGTTCAGGTGATCGAAGCTCATCGCCGTCCTCCCATCCGGGTGCGTACCGTGCGCACGGCGCGATGCAGGTGCGTCTTCACGGTGTTGATCGGCATGCCCATGGTCTTTGCAATATCGCTGAGGTCCATCTCCTCCTGGAACCGGAGCACGAAGGCCGTCCGCTGGTTGAGCGAGAGGGTCTGCAGGATCTCAGCGACCTCGCGTGCACGTTCGCGGGCGAGCAGCTGCTCTTCAGGCGAGCTGGCCGCGCTCGGCAACATGCCGGCGATCTCAGTCACGTCGGTCGCGGTCTTGCGCACCTGCTTCCAGAAGCGGAACTTCTGCGTGCGCTGGTAGTCGCGCACGAGGTTCAGCGCAATCGAATGCAGCCACGTCTGCACGCTGCAGTCGCCGCGGAAGTTGTGGCGGTTGGCCCACGCCTTCACGAAGCAGTCCTGCACGATGGACGCGGCGAGATCCTCGTCGCCAAGAGAGAACGTGACGAAGCGCAGCAGCCTCGCACGGTGCGTCTGGACCAGGTCTTCGATATCGTCCAGCTCGGTGAGCGCCCGCTCCCGGCTGGAAAGGCGGAGAACATCCGTCGCCATAGCCATTTGCATATAAGCGTAGACGGAAAGCGGCGCTGTGGCGAGTACACCGCTGGGTTTTTGTCGTTTTACGATTCACCTTCGATTGCCCACCGGACGGACCAGGGTCCGAGCTCCCCGGATTCGGCCTCGGAACCTTCGAGCCAGAGGACCTCACCGGGCGCGCGCGCGCCGAAAACAGTGGACGCAGCATCGCAAAGATTGGCGCGAAGGCAGAGCCGGCCTTTGGGGCGGAGCGTCCATTGGCACTCGAACTGTCCGGGGCCGTAGACGTGTCGATCTCCGCAGCGCTCCGTCAGGCCATCAAGTAGCGGCACGATGCGCTGGCGGCGGACGGCGAGCAGGCCACGATACCAGTCGATCTGCGCCGCATGTGCGGGGTCGCCGAGTTCCTCCCAGTGCAGCTTTGCGGAGAGAAAGGTGGACTCCGCCTGCGGATCAGGAGCACGTTGCATCGTCTCCGGATCGATCTGGCTGGTCCGGGCGATCTGCTCGGCACGGCCGCGGCGGACAGCGTCGGCGAGAGGGCCGCCGAAGTCCGAGAAGAACGGAAACGGTGTGGTTGCGGCCCATTCCTCGCCCATGAACAGCATCGGAATTTGCGGGAGCAGCAGCGAGATGGCAACGATGGCGCGAACGGCCTGCGGGGTCGCCAGCATGTCAATGCGCTCGCCGAATGGACGGTTTCCCACCAGATCGTGCGTCTGGGTGAAGCTGATGAACGCCGTTGGGGGAACCGAGATGCTGTCCTGCGGCGCGCAGGAAAGATCACCGCTGACGAAACCTTCAGCGAGCGGAAGCGCGAGCTCCTCTGTCTCGCGACGGCGATTGGCATCAGCAGGGTCGCACCCGCCGCTCATCGCCAGGCCGAGGATGTGGTCGACGGCGTGGTTCCACTGCGCGGTGTACGGGGAGCAGCCGTTCGCGTCGCGTTTCAGGAGGCGTGCGATCGTCTGCTCGTTTTCGAGGATCAGGTGAATGTGCCGCTCGCCGGCTTCAGCGTGGACGCGCTCGGAGATCTCATTCAGGATGTGCCTGGGGCTGTTGTCGATCAGCGCGTGCGAGGCGTCGAGCCGCAGCCCGTCGACGTGGAACTCGCGCGTCCAGTAAAGAGCGTTCTGCACGATGAACTCGCGCACTTCACGGCAACGCGGGCCATCGAAGTTTAACCCCGGTCCCCAAGCCGTCTTGTGCTCGCCGCTGAAGATCTGCGGAAAGTAGCGCGCGATGTAGTTTCCTTCTGGACCGAAGTGGTTGTAAACGACGTCCAGGATGACCATCATGTCGCGTGCGTGCGCCGCATCGACGAACGCCTTGAGGTCGTCGGGCCGACCGTAGGTCGAATCCGGCGCGTAGATCTGCACGCCGTCGTACCCCCAGCTGCGCTGTCCAGCAAAGGCGCAGATGCACATCAACTCGATCGCGGTGACGCCGAGGTCGCGCAGATGGTCGAGCTTATCCGCCGCGGCGCGAAACGTTCCCTCGGGCGTGAAGGTGCCGATGTGCAGCTCATAGAGAATGGCCTCACGCCACGGCCGGCCGCGCCAGTTCGCGTCGCTCCAGCGGAAGCTTTCATCGTCGATGATCTCGCTGGGGCCGTGGACACCGAGGGGAGCAAAGCGCGCCGCTGGATCCGGTACACGCGTGCCGTCGGGAAGCACGAAACGATAGCGCGTACCCGGAGGGGCGCTTGGTACCGCCAGCTCGAACCATCCGTCACCGAGGTTGCGCATGGCGAGAGGTTCAGGCGGGTTCGGAGCGTGCTCATCGAGCGCGACAGACACACTCTCGACCGCAGGAGCGAAGAGGCGAAAGGCAACCTCACCGCCGCGATGCAGCTGGGGACCGAAGAGCAGTGGAGTTTGCGCTTCCCTGCCGCCGCAACCCGTCGGCCGCCCGGTTTGGTCCGGTTCCGGTGCGGTGGCCGCGTTCGTGTCGGCAGAGGATGCGGCCATTGCGTGCTCGTTCGTTGTGCCAGGGACTCTGCGTGATGTTACGAAGAGTGCGCGGAAAACAGGAAACAATCGCTGCGCTAGCTTGGATCGCGCCGTCGAGTAGAAGAGACCGCGCCCATCACACCGGCTCCGAGAAGCACGATGGCAATGGCGATGATCCAATGCTGTGGCACGTGAGCCAGGTGCGCCACGTACGTCACACCGGCGATCAAAATAACAGTTCCAATCAGATATAAGGCGAAGGACATCGTTCTTCCTCCAGCGCAAGAAGGCGCGGTCGCACAAGGGCCTAGCTTCTACGATGCAGGTTCAGCGACTTTCGTCACTCAGCTCACCCTGGTGAACGCGGTAGAGCGTCTCATACGCTGCCGCACGCACCACGTGGAAGAAGTCCGACGCGATCAGATACAGCACACCGACACCGATCCACCAGTACGCAAGGAAGGTCTGCGATTCGACGCTTTCAAACGGCAGCGGACAGGCTGAGAAGACCATCGCGAGCACCAGCAACGCAACCTTGACGATGCCCATCACGAGATTGATCTCAACGAGCTTGGACTTCAGCGGACCGAGCCGCATCGCTTCGCGCAGGCTTGCGAACGCTCCTAACCTGCGCTGAAGCGAGAGCACCGGCGCGATGCGCAACACCCAGCTGACGGCGGCCCAGAACACGAACAGTATCAGCGCGGCGGAAACTGCGAGCGCGAAGCCCGGAACGTAAGAAGGCTCCAGGCCTTGGTTCATCGGCGTCCAGACGCAGCGATCTGCGATCCTGATGAGCAGTTCGATCCACAACAAGATCACCGCCGCGAATGCGCAGGCGCGAAGCAGCGCAAGCATGGTGTGCGTTCCGCGGCGCGCGCGCAGACCACGATTCCAGCGGCTGAGAACAAGTCCTCTGCCGATCCCGGCGAAGACCGACCATGCGACCACGGCCCCCAGCAGCGGCCACAGATTTGTTTGCACATCGGCCGTGCCACGTCCGACTAACCGCCCGCGCAGCAGGATCGCATCGATGTCTCGAAACTTCACGGTCCACATCAGGATCGTTGCACGCGCAAACATCCAGACAGCCGCGGCCGCAAGCAGGCCGAACGCCCAGCGCCAGGCGATCTCTAAAGCGGTCAGGGACGGGCGCTTCCACACTGCGGCCATGACGCCCACAAACGACTGCGTTCCCCGCACCTCGCCGTGAGCACGAACAACCGTTGCTGACTGTTGCTGCGTAATCGCTCCTGCCTTATCTCACTACGAGGTTGACGAGCTTGCCCTTGACGACGATGATCTTCACGATCGTCTTGCCTGCAATGCGCGCGGCGACCTTCTCGTCCGCAAGCGCAGCGGCTTTGATGGCGTCCTCGTCGGCGTCCGCGGGAAGCTTCACTACGTTCACGAGCTTGCCGTTCACCTGCACAGCCACCTCAATCTCGCTCTCGCGCGCAAGCTCCGCATCGGCTTTCGGCCAGGGCTGACGCAGCAGCGGCTCGCGCTCGCCAATCTCCTCCCACAGCTCCGCCGCAACGAATGGCGCGAACGGTGCCAGCAGAAGCAGCAGCGTACGCAGCACTTCCGCGATCGTCGCGGCCGAGATCTCGCCCGAGTCCATCTTAGACTCGGCGGCGATCATCTCGTTCACCAGGATCATGATCGCGGCGATGCAGGTGTTGAAGTGCCAGCGCCCGCTGAAGTCTTCGGTGATCTTCGCGATCGTCTGATGCAGCGTGCGCACGAGTGCCGCTCCTGCGGGCGTCTGCGCGGCGAACGCCTGCGGAGCGATCTCATCACCGTGCGCTCCGCGCTGGATGCTCTTCACGGCTGGCGCAAACTTTGTAACGAGGCGGTACACGCGCGCAAGGAAGCGGCTGACACCGGCAACGCCTTCCTCCTGCCACTCGAGGTCGCGGTCCGGCGGCGCGGCGAAGAGCGCGTACATGCGCGTCGCGTCCGCTCCGTAGCGCGCGATCATGTCATCGGGCGACACGACATTGCCCTTGGACTTCGACATCTTCGCGCCGTCTTTGATCACCATGCCCTGCGTGAACAGGCGCGTCGCGGGCTCGTCGTTCTTGATGAGGCCAAGATCGCGCATCACCTTCGTCCAGAAGCGCGAGTAGATCAGGTGCAGAATCGCGTGCTCCACGCCGCCAATGTACTGATCGATGGGAAACCAGTAGTTTGCTTTCGCGGAATCAAACGGCGCGCTCGTATTCTTTGAGTCCGTGTAGCGGTAGAAGTACCAGCTCGAATCGACGAAGGTATCCATCGTGTCGGTCTCGCGCCGCGCGGGACCGCCGCACTTCGGGCAGGTCGTGTTGACGAACTCCGGCACCTTCGCAAGCGGGCTTCCGCCCTCCTGCGTGATGTTGATGTTGTCCGGCAGCAGCACCGGCAGCGCACTCTCGGGCACCGGCACGATGCCGGCGTTTGGTCCAGTGTTCTGCTCACGGCAA
>DASYBN010000224.1:0-11803 GCA_036500785.1 Acidobacteriaceae bacterium | reverse complement strand
GGAGCGGGACTGGGCGGGGCCGGGATCCGGGAGCGCAGTGGAGAGACGCATCAGGAGCCGCTTGGGGTGGAGTCCGGGCCGGAGGTGGTTCCCTTCCCGGCCGCGTCGGATCCCGTCTTGCGGCGGGCGTCGTCCATGGAGTCGGCAAGCTTCTGGAGGCGGACGGCGGCGGCGCGAAGGGCGGTAGAGCTGTTGCGCCGGACTTCGGGAACGACTTCAGCGTCGAGGTACTGGACGAAGCGGTGGAGTTCCTCTTCTGCGCGCGCGGCAGCGTCGCGAACCTGCTGCTCAAAGGGCTTCTGGTTCTGAGCTGACATTGTGCGATCTCCTGAGGCGCAGAGCGGGCCAATTCTGATGGTGGCCGCGCGGAGCGGGCCGGGTCAATGTTTCGCGCAGGCGGTTGTGTCGAAGTGGTAAATAGGGCGGCGAGAAGGAATGACAGTGGACGAGCGGCAACTCTGAGGGCTAAGTTGAACGAAAGACAACTCATGATGACGCGTAGGCGTCCCTTTACGGACGGTTAAATTTTAGTCGCAGAGTTTGAGCGAGGCCGTGTTGCTCGGGCACTCGCGGGAAAAGAGCACGATGCGAGCCACAGACTGCTGTACTTTTTCTTTTTCTGGCCGATGGTTGCGGCTGGTGGCGGTGGGAGTGATGAGCGCGGCCGGCGTGCTGCCGGCACAGATGGCGAGCCCAACGCCAGCCGAGTTGAACGGCGCAGATGCGGCTGTGGTGGAGACGGCCGGGAGTATGCTGCCGGATGCGCCGGGACCACAGCAGCAAGCCCAGCAGACGCCGCAAGCGGACGACAAGCCCTTGATGGCGGCGACGCGCAGCGGGGTGTCCACGCCGCAGATGCCGATGGCGCCGATGTATTCGCGGGTAATTCCTGCCGGAATGGCGACGCCGCAGATTCATGGGCGCGACAAGTATGTGCTGGCAACGCGCAATCTGTACTCTCTGACGAGCTTTGCGGACTTTTTCGTGTCGGCGGGGTGGGACCATCTGACGAATGGGCAGCCGAACTATGGGACTGATCGCGGAGCCTTTGGGGAGCGGTTGGGAGCGGCGGCCATCCGGGATTCAGCGCAGGCGTTTCTGAGCAATGGGCCGTTCGCGGTGTGGATGCACCAGGACCCGCGCTATTTCGCGCTCGGATCGCAGCACAACCTTGGGCGACGGACGTGGTATGCCTTGACGCGGCCACTCGTGACGCGGAGCAGCAGCGATGGTCACGCGGAGTTGAATACGTCGCTGATCCTGGGTCAGGCTGCCGGAACGGCGTTGAACAATCTGTACTACCCGAAGAGCAACCGGAACTTTCATGACAATCTGGCGAGCTTCGGGGGCTCGATCGGTGGGGCGGCACTGAGCTTCGTGCTGGATGAGTACACGAGTGATCTCCTGAGAATGATCCACTTGCGCCACGGCCGAACAGCGGCGCCGTAAGGAAGCTGAGGAGAGCAATCATCCGTCCCAATCAGTAAGGGCGGCGCGACGCCGCGGAGTGCACGCAGCAAGAGGGTATGTGCGGTGCTGGCGGTAGAGCTGAGACGCGATCCGATGAACGACGCACCGCGTGCATGGAGACGCGGGCGCGGGCAGGTCGTGCTCGCTATGCTGCTGGGGTTGGGTGCGGCTGCGGGAGCGCAGAGCCCGGGCGCTGGAAAGGACGAGCTGCCCGACGCTCCGAGTGTGCAGCAGGGGCAGGAGCCGAGTGGCGGGTCCGGCGACGGGCATACACAAGGCGCGGCGGCGACCCGGCTGCGGCCATGCAAGGACGTCGACTATCCGCCACCCAAGAAGATGCCGCTGCAGGGGCCTCCGCCGTGCATTCCGGAGAACCCGATCGCGCGGTTTGTCACGTCGGCGCACATTCAGCCGTTGAGCTCACACCAGAAGGGCGTGCTGGCGATTCGAGACTTTCTGGACCCGTTCAACTTCATCACGATCGCCGGCTACTCGGCCATTGCGATTGCGGCGAATTCACACTCGGCGTACGGGGCGGGCTTCAAGGGATGGGCGAAGCTAAGCGGATATGGACTGGTGGAAGATGCGCAGGGCGAGTTCTTTCAGACGTATGCGATTCCTTCGCTGCTGCACCAGGACCCGCGCTATCACCGGATGCCGCATGCCAATGTGAGGCGGCGGATATGGCATGCGGTGGAACACACGTACGTCTCGCAACATGACGACGGCAGCCCGATGCTGAACTGCGCGACGCTGGGAACGTATGTGATCAGCGCGGAGCTCTCCAACCTGTACGTGCCGGGACTGCAGGTGAATGCGGAGTCGACAGCGAGACGGATCGGGGTGGGCATAGCAACCGACCCGACCGGAGCGATTGTGGCGGAGTTTCTGCCGGACGTGGCGAAGCATATTCACATCCACATCACATTCATTCAGAACATCCTGAACACGATGGCGACGGGGCCGCCGAACGTGCAGTGATGCAGGAAGGCCGGGCTTAAGAGCCCGGCCTCCGGTTGCTATCAGGTGCGGAATTTAGAAGGTGGTCGCGACGGTGAAGCGGAAGGTCTTGCGCGGCTCACGAAGGATGTAATCGGCGCCGTAGTACTGGACGGCCTGCTGGTAGGTGAAGGCAGCTGCACCGGGAGCGCTCTGGAACGGGAAGAGATCCTTGAACGTGGCGCAGTTGGGTGTGCTGGTGGGGCAGCTGTAGGGCAACGCGAGCGTCTGCGGGATGTCCTTGTAGAGGCGCAGCGGGTTGTAGGCGTAGAAGATGCGGAACGGCGCGTTGACGATGGGAAGGATGAAGGAGAGCTCGGCGCCGTTGGACATGCGCGGGACGAAGTTCGTTCCGGGCACGGTCTGCAGGTGGAGCGGGAAGTTGAGCTGCGTGCCACCGATGCAGTTCCCGGTGCCGACGTCCAGCTGCGGGCAGCCGTAGAGCGGAGCGTTGAGGGCAGAGATGCCGAGGACGCTCTGGCGAAGCTGGCCCGGCTGCGAGTTGAAGGTCAGGCCGAAGTCGGTGAAGAACGAGAAGGTGACCTGGCTGACGATCGGGATGCGGTACTCGACGTTGGAGGTGAAGTTGGTATCGCCGCCGATGGAGGACATGCGGTAGACGGGGATGGGGATCTGGACGTACTGGTTGGCCGTGACGTTGCCGGGGTTGCGCGGGACCAGCGTGCCGTTAGGATTGGTGAGGTTCATCATCACGCGCGTCGGGATGAAGGTGTAGGGCGAGCTGGCGCGGATGTCGAAGCCGCGGACGTCGTTCTCACCGCCGCCGTAGATGCGGGCGAAGGGGGGCGCGACCTCGCCACCGAAGCCGGTGACCTCGTTGAACATGACGCGGTAGCCGAGGACGTTGCGGCCGTCGCGATTGACCTTGAGGCCCTTCATCGGGAAGAACTGCCGCCAGGCGATGGTCGGCGCGAAGTACTTGGTGTTGCCGCCGACGCCCGCGAACTGGAAGGCGGCGTTGAGATCCTTGCCGCGGTGCGGCCCCTGGGCGCGGTCCAGCGTGGAGAAGCTGAAGCTGGGCGTGACGATGGAGGTGATGATGCCGTTGAGCTGGCTCTGGCCGGCGATGCCGGCGCGGAAGGCGAGCGTCTCAAAGACGTTGCGCGTGTTGTCGTTGAAGGTGGTGATGCCGGAGCGCGAGAGCGAGTACGAGATGCCGACGCGGGCCACACCGGAACGGCGGAAGAGCTTACGCAGCGCGGTCGAGGAGGAGATGGTCAGACCGGTGGTGGACTGGTTGTAGTTGGTGAGCAGCGAATTCTGCGCGTTGGTGAGGTTCGCGCTCTGACCATTGGTGATGGCGTAGCTCTTGGCCGGGTTGTAGTCGAACTTGGAGTCGAAGACCTGAACGCCCAGCGAGACGGGCTTGTTGCGGAGGTACGGCTCGGTGAAGCCGAAGCTCAGGTTGCGCGAGAGGTCGCCGATGTTGGCATTCACGGAGAGGGTTTCGCCGAGCCCGAGGAAGTTGTTGGTCTCGTAGTTGAGGCCGATGAAGGAGCCGGACAGGCCGCTGATGCCGCCGTTGAGGCCGATCGAGTTCTTGCCCTTCTCCTTGAGCTTGACGAGGAGCTCGACGGTCCCGGCGTCTTCGTTCTCGTGCGTCTCGACGTCCTGATCGCTCTTGAGGGTGTCGAAGTAGTTCAGCTGGTTAAGGCGCAGGAGCGAGAGATCGACGAGCTGGGAGTTGTAGACCTGGCCTTCTTCGATGAGGAGCTCGCGGCGGACGACCTTGTCGCGGGTGATGGTGTTGCCGGTGAACTCGATGCGCGAGATGTAGAACTGCTTGCCTTCGTCGCAATCGATATCGAGATAGATGAGGTGCTTGGCGTCGTCGAAACGCGGCGTGGGCGTGCCGATGAACTTGATGTAGCCCTGGCTGCCGTAGGCCTTGCGCAGATTGTCGAGGCCCTTAGCGAAGAGCTTGCCGTCGAACCAGTCGCCATCCTTGACCGGGAACTGCGCACGAAGGGCACGGGTGTTGGTGAACGCCTTGTTGTTCGTGAAGGTGATGCCGCCGAGGCGGTAGCGCTCGCCTTCTTCAACCGGGATGAGGATGTCGACGCGCTTGCCGCTCGACGGGCGGAATGTGAAGGGATTGATGCCACCGGCGTTGCGAACGTTCGTCTGCGGGTCGCCGGTCTGGGCCTTGGCGTAGCCCTTCTCGCGGTAGCGCTCGCGGACGAGCTCCGCGTCCTCGTCCAGCTTGGAGGCGTCGAAGGTGCGGGGGAAGATGTTCTCGAGGAAGATGGAGTGCGGGATGCCGATCGGTTTCGAGAAGTGCATGGCCGAGCGGAGATCGCGCGAGTTGAGCGCCTGATTGCCGGTGAAGGCGATCTTGCCGACCTTGACCGTGGGGCCTTCCTTGATGTGGAAGGTGAGCTCGACCGAGGCGGGCGGAATAGTTTTGACCTCGGTGCGGATCACGGCGTACTGATGACCGTGCTCGCCGAGCATCTCCTTCAGGACGACTTCGGCGCGTTTGATCTTGGTGGGGTCGTACTGGCTTTCGACGGTGAGGCCGACCTTCTCCTTCTTGAAGCGGTCGAGAACGTCGGACTGCGAAACGGCGTTGAGGCCGGTGTACTGGATGGCGCGGATGGTCGGCTTCTCGCGGACGTAGATCAGAAGCTGGATGCACTTGGGCTCATCGACGCGCTCGATGCGGACGTCGTCGAAGTAGCCGGTGTTCCAGAGGGAGTTGAAGGTCTGCTCGACGGCCGCGGGGTCATAGACATCGCCGGGCTGAAGATAGGTGCGGGCGAGGATGGACTCCTTGGGGATGCGGCGATTGCCGACGACCTCGGTGGGGCAGAGGACCTGGGGAGTGGACGGCGCGGCGTTGAATTGCGGACGCGCCTGAACCTGCGCGTGAAGGGTTGGCAGCGCCGGCAAAAGAGAAGCGAGCAGCAGCAGAGAAACAGAGCCAAGCGAGTTGCGGAGAGCAAAGCGGCTCGAGCGCGTGCGCACAGGCTGGGACGTACACTTCAGGGAGCTTGCGCTCACTCGCATTCCGGTAAAGATAACCACACCCTCACTGCACTTAGCTCTTGAACATTTTTCCTGATGCTGCGGCCTTGCTTAATTGTCGAACGCCGTTTACTTGATGGGGGAAACGGCACAAACTGTTCGAGCTTCGGGTTGCACCTTCAGAGAAAATGTTCTGTCCTGCACGCTTTCGGCGGGAAATTTGATTATAGCGACAGAGCGCGCGGACGGCTAACGGCCGGGGGCAGCAGACCAGATTCCCCGCTCAGCGGAGCATGTAGGGAGCGGTGATCTGAACGAGGTTCGCCTGCGCGAGAAATTGCTTGAGCGCCGCGGCGAGCCGGGGCTCGACCACGGCTGTGGGCGAGAGGACATCGAGCGATTCGACCTTGAGCAGCACGGGCACGGGACGTGTGCGATCGGCGGTCATGGGCAGATCGCGGTGGGGACGCGCGTAGAGCAGCGTGACGTGCTGGGTGGTCTCGGAGTACTGGCGACAGGTGCCGGCGTCGCAGACGGACGAGGCCTCGAGCCGCTGGGTGACGCCGTTGTTGTACGCGGCTGCGGTAAGGTCGATCTCACCGCCGGGCGAGGGCGCGGCGATCTGTCCGTGCCAGGTGGGGTCCTCGCCGCGCGCGATGTGGCAGACCTCGGCGTCATGCACGCCGAGCTGGGGAGAGAGGCCGAGCGAAATGTGTGGCGAGTTGGGAGCGGTAGGCAAGGCGTACTCGCCCCAGAGATACACGACGGTGCCCTCGAGGGTAGTGTCGGTCCAGGTGCGGACGAGGTCATAGGAACCGATGTGCTGGGGAAGGCCGGCGGGTGTGGGGCGCTCGGCTTCGTAACGGGCTTCGACGCGCAGAGCGTGGATGGCCTCGACGCCGAAGATGGCGGAGAGCGCAAGCATTGCCGCGACGCGCGCGAGGAACGGGCGCGCGGGGCGTTGCGGTTTGGTGGCAGGAGCTGGCTCGGGGAGGACGTCCTCAGGGTCGCGGCGGAGGCGGTCGGCAACGGCGAAGAAGATCACCAGCGCGAGGACGAAGAGGCAGCCGCCGATGACGAGGTCGGCCTGGCGCGCATGGTTCTGCCACCAGGTGTGGCCGAGCGCGATCTTGTAGTAGACAACCAACAGACAGAGGCGAAGGAAGTTGAACAGATAGCCGAGCAGGACGGCGCCGATAACCACCGGCGCGAACACGAACCAGCGGAAGCGGTAGAGATACGCGACGACGATGGCGGCCAGGCCGAGGGTGATAGCTCCGCGAATGCCGTTGCAGCCCGGCGCGATGAACATGCCGAACTCGGGTGTGAACATGAGGCGAAGCTTGTCCTGGGTGAGCTGCTGCCCGAGCGCGTGGGCAAAGGCGCGGGCGACCGACGCAGCGGCGTGCTGTAGGGGGAGATCGATGTAGCGGCTGAAGGTCTGCGGGACCGGAATGACCGCCCACATGAGCAGCACGGGAAACCAGGCGGCGCGGAGCAGGCGTTTGCCGCCGAAGAGCAGAACCATTCCCGCGGCGTACACAACAGCAACGAGCGGGAGCGGCGGAATCTGGAGCAGCCAATCCTTGTTGATCGTGACGATGAAGAGGGTCTGGTCGCGCAGGAACATGAGCGCGGCGGAGAGGGCGAGGACGGCGAATCCCCACCAGGTGCCCTGAGTCTCCCAGCCGAGGCGGCGCCACTCGCGGAGGATGAGCGCGGCGCAGACGAAGGGAACGACCATGCCCATGGATTTGAGGTCGTCGGTGCGCCAGATGGTCCACAGCATGCGCACCGAGCTGAAGATGGTGAGCAGGCCGGCGACCGCCGCCAGGCAGGCAAGCGCGGCTACAGCACGGGGCGAAAGTTCATTGGAATCAGGAGAGCGCACGCAGGGTGTAAGAGACGCAGAAGAGCTCAGCCCAGATTACAGGAGAGACACTACGGGCGCGGGAAGGAGCGCTGCGTGGCTGGATTTAAGGTTTATTTGTGCCGGGGAGCGCGGCGGGCGCGGATCCGGGTGCGAAGCGAGGAGACTGCGAAGACCCCACCGGCGAGCCCGGCAAGCACAAGCGTCGGATTCTCTGGCGAGTCCGCACACCCGTCCTGGGCGTGCGCCGGTAGAGCGACAATCAGTGGAATCGCAAGCGCGAGAGACAGGATGGCTTTTTTCATCGTCGGTCCTTGTTTTGCCGTCTACCGTTTGCGTTGGACCGGAGTCCGCGACATCGGAAACATTCGGTCTGAGGGCTTGCGGTGCTCAGGCGCCCTACGCTCAGGGCAGGGATCACCGCTGCCTTGAATACGTGATGTCAGAATACGGGCCTAGGATGGCTAGCGTCAATTCGGAATTCCCCACGAAGGTATCGGTTTGAGCTACACCAAACGTCGTAGACAGGTGATTTCAGGCTGGTTGACTTCGAGGTGCGGACGAAGGGCGCGAGTGCGTTTAGAATCGCCAAAGAACTGGCAGGAGGCGGCAGGACGATGGCGACAGGTATGGCTGGAATCGAGGCCCTGAAGGGGGTCTCCGAAGCGCTGAAGACACGCATGGACAAGGCGGTGGAGGACTTCCGCAGTAACCTGCTGAGCGTCCGTACGGGACGCGCCTCGGTGCACATGCTGGACCAAGTGCGGGTGGACTACTACGGCAGCGAGGTTCCGCTGTCGCAGGTGGCGCAACTGAAGACGCCGGAGGCCCAGCTGATTGTCGTGGAGCCGTGGGAGCAGACGATGGTGTCGCCGATCGAGAAGGCGATCCGGACCGCGGGTCTGGGGTTCAATCCGATGCACGATGGCAAGATCATCCGCGTGCCGATTCCTCCGATGACCGAAGAGCGCCGGCGCGATACGGTGAAGCATCTGGCCACGGTGCTCGAAGATCACAAGACTTCGATCCGCAACATTCGCCGCGATGGCAACGAGACCGTCAAGAAGGCAATGAAGGACAAGCAGATCTCAGCCGACGACGAGAAGCGCGCTAATGACGAGATTCAGCAGCTGACGGATGCGTCGATCAAGCGCATCGAGGAGCTGTTCAAGAGCAAGGAAAAAGAGGTCATGACAGTCTGAGCGGCAGAATTCCGTTCGGATCAGAGTGACAAAGTATCACGCGTCGAAGCCGACGGCCTTTTGCAGCATGGGCTCTTCGGCGTCGAGGAGAGCGTCCGCGACAGCGGCGGCCTCGCGGGCGGCCTGCACTTCATGCACACGAAGGACGTGGGCGCCGGCGAGGATCGCGGCCACGCTGGCGGCGATTGTGGGGACGCGGCGGGCGTCCGCGACGGGCAGATCGGCCGACTGGAGATGGCTGACGGCTTTGCCGAGAAAGCCCTTGCGGGAAAGGCCGACGAGCAGTGGACGGCCGAGTTCGTGCAGGCGGGCGAGACCCGCCAGCAGCACGACGTTTTCGTTGTCCACCTTGCCGAAGCCAAAACCGGGGTCGACGATGATGCGCTCGCTGGAGAGGCCGGACGCTTCGGCGAGGGTAAGACGCTCGCACAGGCCGGAGAAGACGATGGGAAGGACGCGGGAGCGCGGCAGGCGCGTCTGCAGCTTCCACTGCGAGGGCCGGCCGCGGGTGTGCATGAGCACGAGGCCGCAGCCGGTCTCGGCGACAGCGCGCGCCATGTCGGTGTCCCACTCGAGGCCGGAGACGTCGTTGATGATCTCGGTGCCGGCGCGGATCGCAGCTCGTGCGGTGGCTGCGTGATAGGTGTCGACCGAGACGATGGCCTCGGGGCGTTCGCGCAGAAGACCTTCGAGCACAGGAAGAAGACGAGCCTGCTCTTCGGTGGCCGAAAGGGGGATGGCTCCGGGACGGGTGGACTCGGCGCCAAGGTCGACCATGTCGGCACCATTGTCGTGTGCACGGATGGCGGAGGCGATGGCGTCTTCGATGCTGCCGATAGCAAGGCCGTCGCCGGAGAAGCTGTCCGGCGTGAGATTGACGATGGCCATCAGGTGCGTGCGGCTGCCAAGCTCCAGCGTGCGGGTGCGGAGCTGCCAGCGATACAGCGGACGGGCGGCCAAAGACATGGGCGCCATTTTAGACATAATTGGGGGCTGTGATGTCAAGGAAGTGATGAATCTTTCGGGCGGTGAATGTTGTAATCGCGAGCGCAACAGAACTCGCATGACGATGCTCTCACGTAGACTGCGGTGCATGCGAAGTTTCAAGGTGCTGAGGGGCGGCTGGATAGCCGCTACGCTGGGGATGGTTGTCCTGTGCGGGGGCCGGATTGTTGCGCAGGAGGCCAGTTCTTCGGCGGCGGTTTCTCACGAGGCGTTTCCGACGGGCACGGCGACGCCGCTGGGGGAGAAGATCGCGGCGCTGGTGAACGATCCGAGCGTGAGCCGGGCGCACTGGGGAATCGCGGTGACGGCGATGGATGGAACGCCCATTTATGGATTGGACGAGGGCAAGCTGTTTCGGCCGGCGTCGAACGCGAAGCTGTTTACGACGGCGGCGGCGATGGCGCTGCTGGGAGCGGATGCGACGGTCGAGACAAAGATTCTTGGGAACCTGGACGCGAATGGAATCGTTACGGGCGATCTGATCCTGTACGGGGCCGGCGATGCGAACTTCGCGAGCGATGACCTGCCGTATGTGCCGCCGTCGCAGCGACCGCAGGAAGCGCAGCCCTTGCACCCGGTGAAGCTGGATGATCTGCGCGCGATGGTGGATCAGCTTCAGGCGAAGGGCGTGAAGCGCGTGACGGGGCGCGTAATCGGCAGTGACCAGCAGTTCACCTATGAGCCGTTTCCAGACTCGTGGGATGTGGGCGATCTGGTTTGGGGGTATGGCGCTCCGGTGAGTGCGCTGACGATTGCCGACAACGAGCTGAAGCTGACGGTGACCCCCGGGAAAAATATGGGTCGGAAAGAGCATGATTTTTACTGGGCGGCGGCCGTTGTGCTGGACCCGAACGGAATTCCGTATTACACGGTGAAGTCCGAGGTTCAGACGACGCCTCCAGGGACTGGCAGCCACGTGAATGTAGAGCGGCTGCCTGGAAGCCGTGTCCTGAGCGTGTATGGATCGATGGCAGCGGATGCATCGCCGGATGTGGAGGAGGTGAGCATCGACGATCCAGCGCTGTATGCGGCGACGGCGCTGCGGGTGCTGTTATTGCAGCGCGGGATTGCGGTGGATGGGCAGGCGATAGCGCCGCATGCGGAGTCGCAGGATGCCCGAGGATTTCTCAGCGTGGTGGATGGACCTCCGCCGCAACCCAAAGATGAAAATGAAAATGCACAGCCGGCGTTTTGTCTTCTCTGCCCGATACATCTGACTCCCGTGCTGGCATCGCATACTTCCGTGCCTCTCAAGGAGGATGTGACGTTCACGCTGAAGGTTTCGCAAAACCTGCATGCCGAGCTGTTGCTGCACCGGCTTGGACTAACGGTAAAAGGCGGGGGAACCACTGCGAGGGCCGGTGCGGCTGTGGTTCGGGGTTTTCTCCTGAAAGCAGGACTCGACCCGGCGGATTTTGTGTTCTATGACGGGTCGGGCTTAAGTGGGCATGATCTGGTGACGCCGCGAGCGACGGCGCAGCTGTTGGCGTATGCGGCGAAGCAGCCGTGGTTCGCGCAGTGGAAGGCCGCGCTGCCGGTTGGCGGCGAGGATGGAACGCTGGCGTCGCGGTTTGCGGATGCGCCGCTGAAGGATCATCTGTTTGCGAAGACGGGAACGCTGGGCGAGAGCCGCGCGCTGTCAGGGTATGTCGACACGGCAAGCGGAAAGCAGGTGATCTTTTCGATCTTTGTCGACGATCATGCGCCGAGTGGGTCGGGAGACCGCAAGGTGATGGATGAGATTGTGGCGGCGATTGCGGCGAACGAGTGAAAAGATGTTAGGGAATGAGGAGTTAGGAAGTTAGGAAACGCTGCTTCGTTTGCTCAAGAGGCCGAGAAGCGCCCTAACTCACTCACTCCTGACTTCCTAACTTTCACTTCCCTACTTCGGCGTGTGCTGCTTGATGTAGCTGCGGAGCTCGACGTTGAGCTCGAGGGCTTTGTTGACGCCGGATTCGAGCATGCGGAGCCAGTCCGTGGCGGGCTCCTTGAGCTCGGCCATCGAGAGCAGGTAGCTGGTCTGGACGATGATCTCGAGGGCGTTGGAGAGCTCGTGCGCCATGCGCCGGATCTCGAGCGCCAGCTCCTCGGGAATCTGCTGGGACGATGGCGAGGAGACGGCAGTCGATGGCTCAGTCATGTGTGCTACAAGGCTCCCTTGGGGTGAGGCAACAGCTTTCTCAAACAGACGCTAACAGGGTTGGCACAGTTTACCCGTGCGGGGATGGAATTGACAGGGAGGGAGGGCTTTGAAAGACTAAGACCTCAC
>DASYBN010000223.1:0-6821 GCA_036500785.1 Acidobacteriaceae bacterium | reverse complement strand
ACTGGAAGACCGCCGATCAGCAGCTCGGCTATCGTCGGTTCTTTGACGTCAACACGCTGATCGGTCTCCGCGTCGAGCGGGAGTACGTCTTTGAGGAGACGCACGCGCTGATCCTGAAGTGGCTTGAGGATGGTGTGCTGGACGGCGTGCGTGTCGATCACCCGGATGGGCTTCGCGACCCGCTCCAGTACTTCGAGCGCCTGCGCCAGCGCGCCTCGGAGGCGTGGATCATCGGCGAGAAGATTCTCGAACCCGGCGAATGGCTGCGCGCGAACTGGCCGATTGAAGGCACCACCGGCTACGACTTCATGAACACCGCGCTCGGCATGCTCGTAAACTCCGACGGCCTGGAGCAACTCGGGCACTACTACGCCGACTTCACCGGCGATACGACGCCGTATCCCGTCGTTGCGCACGACAAGAAGATGAATGTGGCGCAGGAGGCGCTCGGCAGTGATGTCAACCGCCTCGCCAGCCTGTTCGTCGAGATATGCGAAGCCAGCCGCGAGTACCGCGACTTCACGCGCGCCGAGATTCGCCGCGCGATTCGCGAGGTGGCGGCGTGTTTCGCCCTCTACCGCACCTACGTCATTCCGGACCGCGACGAGATCACCGATGAAGACGTCGACGTAATCCGGCGTGCAGCGCAGTGCGCCAAGGACAACCGTCAGGACATCGACGGTCTGCTCTTTGACTTCATGCGTGATGTGCTCACGCTGAAGGTGCGCGGAGAAAAGGAGCGTGAGTTCGTCTACCGCTTTCAGCAGTTCACCAGCCCGGTGATGGCTAAGGGCGTCGAAGACACGGCGTTCTATTGTTCCAATCGCCTCACCGCGATGAATGAGGTTGGCGGGGATCCAGATTGCGATGGCTTCTCACTTGAGTACTTCCACACCTACAACGAGGCCATGCAGCGGACCTTCCCGCAGACCATGACCACGCTGAGCACGCACGACACCAAGCGCGCTGATGATGTGCGCGCACGACTCGCCGTCCTCACAGAAGTTCCCGATGACTTTAATCAGCTAGCCGAGCACTGGAGCCGCCATAACGCGCACTACACCTCGAACGGTGTCATCGATCGTGGCACCGAGTGGTTCCTGTACCAGACGATGATCGGCGCGTGGCCCCTTACCGCCGAGCGTCTTCGCAACTACATGGAAAAAGCCATGCGCGAGGCCAAGGTTCGCACCAGCTGGGTCGCGCAGAATCCGGAGTACGAGAACGCCGTGGGTGACCTGGTGGATTCGCTCTTCGGCGACAAGAGATTCATCGCGGAGCTTGAGGAGTTTGTCGGCAAGATCAATCGCGCGGGCCGCGTCAACTCGCTGGCGCAGACCCTGTTGAAGTACACGTCGCCGGGCGTGCCGGATCTTTACCAGGGGGGCGAACTGTGGGACCACTCGCTCGTCGACCCTGACAATCGCCGGCCCGTCGACTACGATCTGCGCCGTAAGCTGCTCGACGAGATGCGTTCGATGACGGCAGAGCAGGTCATGCGTCGAATGGAAGACGGTCTGCCCAAGCTCTGGGTGATCCATCACGCGCTGTGGCTCCGTCGCGAGCGGCCGCGAAGCTTCGGCCCGGAGGGGAGCTACGCTCCACTGTCCGCGAAGGGGCCCGAGGAGCAGCGCGTCATCGCGTATCTTCGCGGCGGAGACGTGCTTACCGTTGTGCCGCGCTGGACGCAGTCGCGCGCTACATGGGGTGGCACCACCCTGCAACTGCCCCAAGGACGATGGGCAAGTTCCCTGACTGGAGAGCAGTTTGAGGGACTTCAAACCATGGACGCGTTATTGAAGATGTTCCCCGTGGCGCTGTTGGCTCGTGAGCGCAGGGCCTAGCCGAGTGCGTCACGGGAGCATCTGAACCCTGAGGAGAGGTAGATGCACGAGTTCCGGATCTGGGCTCCGCGTGCCGAGAAGCTGCAGTTGAAGATCGGCGGCCGCGACCCGCTTGCGATGGAAGGACCAGATGAGAGTGGTTGGTGGTGCGTAACGGCCCAGGATGCAGGGCCAGGCACCGACTACGGATTTCTGGTGGACGACGACCCAACGCCGTATCCAGACCCGCGCAGCGCATGGCAGCCACGCGGCGTACACGAGCTATCGCGAATTTACGACCAGCGCGCGTTCCAGTGGAAGGACCAGAACTGGCACTCGCCGCCGCTGTCTGCCGGGATCGTGTACGAGATGCACATCGGCACCTTCAGCGAAGAGGGAACGTTCGACGGCGCGATCAAGTACCTCGATCACCTCACCAATCTCGGCGTCACGCACGTGGAGGTGATGCCGATCAACGAGTTCGCGGGCCAGCGCGGCTGGGGTTACGACGGTGTCTTCCTCTTTGCTCCGTTCGAGCCCTATGGCGGCCCCGACGGGTTCAAGCGCTTCGTGGACGCATGCCATGCCAAGAACCTGGCGGTGATTCTTGATGTCGTCTATAACCACTTCGGTCCGGTGGGGAACTACACCAACAAATTCGCTCCTTACCTGACGGAGCGCTACCACACACCGTGGGGCGCGGCCGTCAATTTCAACGAGCGCGGAAGCGACGAGGTGCGCAGGTTCTTCTGTGACAACGCTCTGATGTGGCTGAAGGACTATCACTGCGACGGTCTGCGCCTCGACGCCACGCACGAGTACATCGACCGCTCCGCGGTGCACTTCATGGAGCAGCTCTCGGCCGAGGTAGAGCGGCTCGGCGCCACGCTGGGGCGCAGATTCGTCCTGATCGCCGAAAGCGATCTCAATGATCCAAAGTTCGTCCGTCCCCGCGAGGCGCACGGATATGGAATGGACGCGCAGTGGAGCGACGACTTCCACCATGCGCTCTTCACACTCTTGTGGGCCGATCCGGGTCGCGGCTATTACGACGACTTCGGTTCCATGGACGATCTCGTCAAAAGCCTCAAACACGTCTTCGTCTACGACGGTGTCCATTCCAGCTACCGCGGGCACAAGCACGGACGGCCGGTCGACGGGCTCTCGGCACACCACTTCCTTGGGTACATCCAGAATCACGATCAGGTCGGCAACCGGGCGCAGGGCGAGCGGATGGAGCACCTGGCTGGAATGGACGCCACCAAGGTCGCCATCGGCATCGTCCTGACGGCTCCGTTCGTTCCAATGCTCTTCATGGGCGAGGAGTTCGCATCGTCGTCGCCCTTCCTGTACTTCGCGGATCACGAAGACGAAGAGATGCGGCGCCTCGTTTCAGAGGGACGTAAGCGCGATTTCGCGAGCTTCGGGTGGGACGAGTCGCAGATTCCCGATCCTGAGGACGAGGAGACCTTCGAGCGATCAAAGCTGAACTGGAGCGAAGTTCACGAGGGCAAACACGCAGAGATGCTCGCTTGGGTGAAAAAGCTCATCCATCTGCGACGGACAACGGTTTCGCTGAACGACGGTGACCTCGGGCACGTCAAGGTCGACTGCCGAACTGAAGAACGCTTGCTCATCATGCAGCGCGGGACGGTCCGCGTGCTGGCGAACTTCGGCAATGGGCCGGTGAAGGTGGACCTGCACGAAGGCGAGCGGCTCCGCCTGTGCTCGCGCGACGGCATTGCGCTCTCGGGCGCGCAGGTTGCGATGCCCAGGATGAGCTTTGCCGTGCTGGACGTGAAGGATGGGCTTTGAGGCTGATCCCGTAGCATGAGGTCTGAAACCAATCTGGAGAGCAGCGTGGCGGGCGAGCCGATCAGGACAATCAGCAGCCGAGAGGTGTATCGAAATCCCTGGACGAGCGTGCGTGAGGATGTCATCGAGCGCTCGAACGGGCAGCGTGGAATCTACGGCGTCGTCGATAAAGATCCGGCCTGTATCGTGATTCCGCTGGAGCGCACCGCGCAAGGCGAGTTTCTGTGGCTTGTCCGACAGTTTCGCTACACCGTGGGGGCGACCTTCTACGAGTTCCCGCAGGGCGGATGGGAGCGGCCTGATGTAGACCCGGAGGAGATGGCGCGGGGCGAGCTGCGCGAAGAGACCGGACTTCGGCCAGAGCGGATCACTGAGCTCGCGAGGCTATGGATTGGCTATGGGGTGATGCGCCAGATGCATCACATCTTCCTCGCCGAGGGGCTCACTCAGGGCGAGCACGAGCGGGATCCCGAAGAGCACGACATGACGGTGCACCGCGTGAGCGTCGCCGAGTTCGAAGCCATGCTGCTGGACGGTCGTGTGATGGATAACTGTTCGGCCGCCGCCTGGGGCGTGTACCGGGTATGGCGCGATCGGCAAGGGTGACGCCCGGCCGATGCAGGTCAGTTGACCTGCGTCGCTCCTTCGTCTTCTTCGAGTTCGTAGGTGGTGTGGAGCGGGAGAAAGATGAATACCTTCGTGCCGTGACGCTCCGGGTCGGTGTTGCTCTCAATCGAGATTCGGCCGCCATGGCCTTCGACAAACTGCTTCGCAACGAAAAGACCGATCCCCGTGCCGATCATCTGGCGGGTGCTGAAGAACGCGTCAAAGACCCTGGGAAGGTTCTCCTCAGCGATACCCACCCCGTCGTCTTCGACAGTGAGAAGAACGCCTGGGCCGGGTTCCGTAACGTCCGAGACGCAGACACACAGCGTGCCGCCGTCGGGCATCGCATAGATGGAGTTCGCGATGAGGTTGGAGATCACCTGCATCATCTCGCCGCGACGCAGCGTTATCTGCGTCGAGGAGTCGAGGCAGCGCTCGACGGCGATGTTGAAGGCTGAGCAGCGCGGCCGATAGACGGTGAGCGCGTGTTCTACAAGGTCAGAAACGGTTATCGAAACGGCGGAGGCGTGCTCTCGGTAGTAGCCCAGGGTCTGCTTGGCGATATGGGCGACGCGGTTGAGCTCGATCTCAGCGGTGTTCAGGTAGCTCTTGCCCTCGCTCGACGTGACCAGAGGGCGCAGAAGATACAGCAGATTGAGCACGGCCTCGAGCGGATTGTTGATCTCGTGGGCGATCGTAGCCGCCATCCGTCCTGTGGCCGCGATCTTCTCAGCCTGTAGCAGCGAGGCTTCGATGCGCTTGCGGCTGGAGATGTCGCGGAGGATCTTGGACGCGCCGATGATCTGGCCGCGCTCGTCCTTGACGGGCGAGATCGTGAGCGACACGTCGATCAGGTCGCCGGACTTGCTGCGGCGGACCGTTTCGAAGTGCTCGATACGCTGGCCGTCCCGGATGCGGGACAGGATGACAGGCTCGTCGGAGTGGAGGTGCTCCGGGATGAGAGTAAGAATCGATTTCCCGACGATCTCGTCCGCGCTATAGCCAAGGATGCGGCAGGCGGCGGCGTTCCAGCTCGTCACCGTTCCACTCAGATCTTTGCTGATGATTGCGTCCTCAGAGGATTCCACAATGGCGGCGAGCTCGGCCAGACGTTTGGCGTTGACGGTCTGCTGCAGCTGCACGCGATCGAGATCGGAGATCCTCTGCGAAAGCTGCTCGCGCATGTGTGCGCTCTCAATCGCGGCGGCCGCTTGCGCCGCGAGGGTGCTGACGAGGAGCTCGGCGGTGTCGTCGAACACGTCAGGCTCTTCATGGCCGTAGACGAGAGCGCCGATGGGTTCGCCCGCGAGGTTGCGGATAGGAACGGCGAGATAGCTGCGGATTGTGCGGTCGTCGTGCGGCAGAGCGTCGTTCGTCAGGGGGCCGCGGAACCGATTGTCTCGCGTGATGTCGCGCGAGCGGATGACACCTCGTTCCTTCAGCGGAGGAATTGCCGCCGCGTCGGAGCGCGCGGGGAAGGTGGACGAGCGTGTCTCACCCACGCCGGAAACCGTGTAGACGGCGTGACTGGAGGTCTGCGCGGGGTCGTTCAGAAGGAAGCTGCCGAATTGGGCTCCGGCAAGCTGCAGACCGGCATCGGTGGCGCGCTGCGCGACCGTCTCGAAGCGTGGATTGCGCGCCAGCAGCAGGCCCGTCTGTGTGACGAGCTCGAGCTTGTCTTCAAGCCGGCCGCGGTCGAACGCAAGGCTCATGCGTCCTCTCTGGTCTGAGTTGGTGCGCCGTTGCGACAGGAATTCAGCATCACAGGAAAGCCTCGGTATCTTGTTTGATGATACTTCCGGGCCCTGCGACTGACCCGATTCAGCGCACGCGCACGGTCGCTCTCAAGAGAATATTCCGGGACGACTCCCCGACGCGAATCTCTACCGGCTCATTCTCCACAACGAAGCGGCGCAGATGCTCGTCCCAGTAGGCGAGATCCTCAACCTTCAGCGGAATGGTAACAGTCTTTGTCTCGCCGGGCGCCAGCCCGATCCGCTGAAAGCCTTTCAGCTGCTCCTCTGGGCGCGGAACGGCGGATTTCAGGTGATGCACGTAGAGCTGCACGACCTCGTCGCCGGCGCGGGAGCCGGTGTTCGTGACGTCGACGGTGACCTTGAGGGCTTCGCCGGCCGAGGCAGTCTGCGACCCGGTGCGGAGATTCGAGAGCCGAAACGCGGTGTAGCTGAGCCCGAAGCCGAACGGGTACAGCGGCTCGCCTTGGAAATACATGTACGTGCGGCCGTGACGGATGTCGTAGTCCATCATCGGCGGAAGCTGGTCGATCGACTTGGGCCAGGTGACGACCAGGTGCCCACCGGGGTCATAGTCGCCGAACAGCACGCGCGCGATCGCGGTGCCCTCGTCCTGCGAGCTATGCGCCATGTGCAGAATCGCCGGCACGTAATGCTGCGACCAGTTGATCGTGTACGGGAAGCTGGAGATCAGTACGACGATGGTGCGCGGCTGCACAGCGAAGACCTGCTTGACGAGTTGCTCCTGCTCCAGCGTGAGCGACTCGCGATCCCGGCCTTCGCGACCATCAGATGGCACGGTGCAGGCGAGTGTCCCGCCGCC
>DASYBN010000222.1:0-15373 GCA_036500785.1 Acidobacteriaceae bacterium | reverse complement strand
AGATCGCCGTCACATCCTCCGCCGACGCCACGGGGTCCACGGCTGCATCCTCAGAAGAGAGCGCCAGGCGTCCGCGCCAGACCTCCCGCCAACCGCACGCCGTGAGTTCCGCACCCCACTCCGCGTTCTGATAGATCACATCCACAGGACCTCCGCGCTCCCTGACATGCACGCTAATCTGCTCGGCAATCTTTCGCACCAGCGGCCCGGCAAATGAGTTGTAGAGAAACAGCATGGTCGGCGCGTCCGGCAGCTCAAGCGAAAGCACATCGCCCTCGACCACTCGTACCGGCGAGCGCGCCCGCCCGGCGCTCACCCACCGCTGGACGTTCTGCATGGCCGCCTGCGCCAGCCGCGGGTTAAGCTCGACGCCCGCTACCTCGCGGAATGCTCGCTCACTCGCCAGGAGCAGCGCTCGCCCCTTTCCGCAACCCAGGTCGACGAACGCCCACTCCTCCAGTTGCTTGTTCCCAGTCAGCTCGCTCCATCTCTCAATGGCCTCTGCGAACCGTGATGGCGCAATTGCTGCGTAGGCGGTAACGTAGCGGTCGTGCGCATGCCCGGTCGCGAGTTCGCCGCCGCTGATCAAGCCGCTCGTCTCCACACCCATTCGCTCATCGAACGGATGCACCACCGCCTCGCGCCCTGGACGCCGCGTCAGCCGGCTCATGGCGCTCACCGCCGCGCGTGCCGTGCCCGTCCACCCTCGCTGCGCGAGCGACCAACTCAGCTTTTTTCCCAGACCCATTCGTCCCGCACCCTATTGCGCCCGGCATCTCATCTTTCTTCCACTGTCGCACACCGCTCCTATTCCCTAACCCCACTCAACCGTCTATCCTCATAACCAGCGAGTCGCACGTGCCTTACCCGTCCTCCAGCCGCGCCTACCAACGTTCCCAGCGTGCGCACGAGCTCTCCCCCGAGGAGCGCGCCGTCTACGACACGCTGGACCCCGCGCGTCTTCCGCAGCATGTGGCAATCATCATGGACGGGAATGGGCGCTGGGCGGGCAAGCGCGCACTGAAACGCTTCCTCGGCCATCAGCAGGGCGCCGAGTCCGTGCAGTATGTCGTCGAGACTGCATCGCGGGTGGATGTGCCGTGGATTACGCTGTACGCCTTCTCGCTGGAGAACAACCTGCGCCGGCCGAAGTCGGAGGTGAACTTCCTGATGAAGCTCCTCCGCACGTACCTGGTTTCGAATGTCGAGCGGATGAACGCGAACAATATCCGGATGGCGTACATCGGCCGCACGCACGAGCTGCCGAGCGAGGTGCAGGACACGATGCGCTGGGCCGAAGAGCAGACAGGGAAGAATACCGGCACGACGCTGACGCTCGCGCTCAACTACGGATCGCGTTCGGAGATCACGGACGCCACGCGCCGGCTCGTGCACTCGATGCTCGAAGAGGCGGCACGGCGCGGCATCTCGCTCGAGGACCTGCTCGCCGCGGAAGGTGTCGACGACGCGATCAACGCGCGCCTGACCGAAGAGGCCATCAGCGCGAATCTCTATACCGCCGGGATGCCGGACCCTGACCTTGTGATCCGCACCTCCGGGGAGCAGCGGATTTCGAACTTTCTTTTGTGGCAGATCGCGTATGCGGAGATCTTTGTCACCGACCGGCTCTGGCCCGATTTCCGCGGGCTGCATCTGCTTGAGGCCATCGCGGCGTACCAGCAGCGCGAGCGCCGCTTCGGCGGACTGGGCGAGGGTACGGACGAAAACTTGTCAGCTACGTCGCCCTCCGAACCAGCCCTGACGAGGCGGTAGAATTCACGGAACCACCGGCCGCGCTGCTGCGTATCCCAGGTATGCCCACTCTTCTGTCGTTGCCCCGCTGCGTCGCGATCTCCGCTCTTGCGCTGGTTCCCTGCGCCATGCTCGCCCAAAGCTCGAAGGACTGGCAGAAGAGCTACCAGGTTGGCAGCGCCGCTGCGCTCAGCCTCGCGATCGACGACACGGGCGCGCAGATCCACTCGTGCGGGGAGTGTCAGAACATTCGCATCCACGTCACGTCGGACGACCTCTCCCGCTTCACGATCGAGGAGCGTCAGGACGGTCAGCACGTCTCCTTTTCGATGAAATATCGTCCGCACCTTGGGCTTTTCTCCTTCCGCGGCTATCACACGCATATCGATATTGAGACTCCTGCGAAGCTCGACCTCGATGGGCAGTCGTCCGATGGAGCGATTGCTCTTAGCGGCACGACCGGCACTGTTCATCTGAAGACGAGCGACGGCTCCATTACGCTGGACGGCGTGGCGGGTCCTCTTGACCTCACCAGCTCCGACGGCAGTGTTACGATTCATCGCTCATCGGGTTCGTTGAGCGCGCGGACGAGCGACGGCTCGATCGAGGGCGACGGCCGCTTCGACACGCTGCAACTTCACTCAAGAGACGGCAGCGTCAAATTCGCGCTCGATCCGTCGACGCGTCTTACCGGCGCCTCGTCGATCGAGACGTCCGATGGGAGTGTGGTCCTGCACGTGCCGCACGACTTCGCCGCCGCTGTCAGCTTGTCTTCGCGGGATGGCAAGGTGCTCTGCGAGCTTCCCCTGCTTACCCAGAGCTACGACAGCCACAGCAGCTCGCACTCGCATATTGAAGGCTCGCTGAACGGGGGGAGCGTGCCGCTGACACTGCGCGCCTCAGATGGCAGCATTACGGTGAAGGCGCTGTAAGTTCCCGGTCGCAATCGCGCAATACTCGGCGCAGCATGAGCCCGCATCTCTCAGAGACGAAGGCCGCCAATCGTGGCGCAACAGCGATCTATCGGAGCCGGGTCCGCAGATCTCCCGGCACGATGCCGTCCCATGTGTTGGACAAGTTCTGCATCGCCTTCTCCTGTTGCTCTGTTCCGATAAAGAACTGTTCCCTGTGGTCGTCCGGAGCGCCGGGCTTCTCCGTCGTACCGCTGCTCTCGTCCCAGACCATCCCACCCTTTCCCCAACTGGTGTCAGGAAGTTCTTGGAGTCGGCCGCTTGGAAGTTTGTAGAAGTATCGATCTTGCGCCTCTCCGAATTCCTGCTGCGACTTCGTATAGAGCACACCACTCTCCGGAATGTCGAACAGCAGCTCTTTGTCTTTCAGTTCAATGATTGGAGCGCTCGGATGATTGAAGTGAATCACCACCCAACCCACGTATCCGTCGGGAACGACATATCGGCACGGATGACGTTCACTTTTGATATGCTGCCATTCACCCGCAGCCAGCAAGCAAACTAACAAAACGGCCGAGACACCGACAATTGAACGTCGTCTGCGCCGCCCGACGCCTCGTGGTGCGTTCCTGCGCAGCTCAAACAGAACTCGAGCGCCACAAACCCCCACGACCAGAATGTAGATAAACAGGATCGTCCAATACGTAATGGATCGCCCGTCTGCACGCAATGCTTTGACTGTTTCAATCAGCCAAAACGGAGCCGTCGCCGATGATCCCACCGCGGCAAACACCGCACCCGTCCTGCCCTCAAAGAGTGTCAGATAAGCCGCGACGATCAACAGGCAAGACCCGACCCCCGCGACATACTCTGACCACACAATCGGCACACCCATCCATGCGCCAAGCATGAGCCAAAGTACGGGTAAGAGAGTGGCAAACCCAGTCAAGAGGTAGACGACGAAGGTGAGCACGGCTAGCAGTGTCCCACAAGTCGAAAAACTCTTACTCCAGAAGTCCCGCGAATCCGCACCAAAGTAACGTCAGATTTTTCATGAGGTGCGCGTCTTTTTTATTGCAATAGCGTTATTGAGTTCAGAAGGATCAATGAACCTTTCATTGGTCGATCCTTCTGAGGGCTTTCTGATGCGCGCCGTGAGACGTTCCCCGCTACTCCGCATCGCACTGTTGAGCCTGACAGTGCTGTTTGCGCATACGGTGCACGCGGCGCGGGCAGCGGCTAATTTTTCTGTCGCTCGCTCCTGCGCCGCTAAGGTTGCCGCGGCGCAGCCTGATCCCGAAAAGAAGCTCGTTCCCGGGAGTAAGCGCATCGTCAGGCCCGGGCGTCTCGCAGATTGCCACAATCTGTTCGGCGGCGGGTTCGGTCTCCCAGGTGCGCGTGGCGCCGACCTTCTGCTGGTGTCCAGCGGCGTCCCGCTCAGTGTCGCGAGCTGGACCGTGGACGTTGCCCCGCAGCGCCGGCCGTTCACCCTCCGTATCTAGTCTTCGGCACTTCGCCTTCCCTGCCAGAACGCTTCCCCTGTGCCTGTTTGGGCGCTAGGGCACAGCTCTGGTTGCGCAAGCGCAACACGACCTTGAGAGGGAGTGCCATGAAGAACTTGATGCAGTATGTCCATTCCGCTGCGGTCAGCGGGCTGATCGCCGTGCTGGTTCTCACGCAGACGGCGATAGCGCAGGATCCGTCGATGCAGGCAGCGCAGCAAGCGGCGCAAGCGAGTCAGCAGGCGGCGCAAGCAAGTCAGCAGGCAATGCAGGACAGCCAGCTGGCCGCGCAACAGGCGCAGCAAGCGGCAGCCGCGGCGCAATCCAGCAGCTCACTTCCTGTGCCGCTGGGCGGAGTCAACTATCCGCCTGCGCCCGAGACGCCGGCGGGCCCGCTGCCGGCGAGAATCGCCTCCGCGCATAACGTGCTGCTGACCAATGTCGGGATCACGGCGCGGCTGGGGCTCGATAGCAATCAGCTGTACAACGACGTCCACGAGAGGCTGGAGCAGTGGGGCTACTACCAGCTCGTCAGCAGCCCGCAGGATGCCGACCTGATCTTTCAGCTGGATGAGTTCGATCCGCGCAACGGAGGGAATGTCACACCGGCCACGGATGTCTATAACCGCACGCCATCGTTTCGCATCGTCATCCTCGATGCCAAGACGGGGATTGCGCTGTGGACGGTGACCTCGCCGATCTACATCACCGGAAAGAAGACGTACGCGCAGTGGATCGGCATCTCGGAACAGAACCTGATCACGCGGCTGAAGGCGCTGGCGCAGCAGCCCATCTCGTCCGAGGAACAGGCCGCGCTGATCGAGTACCCGAAGAATCATCGCGGTGCGCTGACGGGAGTGGTTCTCGGTCTGGTTATCGGGGTGCCAATTGTTGCGGGCGTCGGCGGATACCTTGCCTTCCGGCACAGTGTCAATGAGGGCAAGGCAAGTCAGGACGCTTTCTGCCAGGCCAACAATATCCCTCCCAGCATGTGTGCGGGAGGCTAACTCGGACACAGAACTGTCCACAGGGCGACCCTCTCGTGCGCAGATCGATCGCGCACGGGTGGGCCCTGTGTATCCTCATCAGAGCGCATGAAGCGAGTCCTTACCGCCATCGTCCTGATCGTTCTTGTGGGCCTGCTCCTCTTCCTCGGCAAGCTCTGGATGGTCACGCTGTTCGCCGCGCTGGTCGCCGCTCTTGCGGCGCTGGAGTTCCGCCAGCTCTCGGGCGCCGGCGGCAACCCAATCCCGATGTGGTGGACGCTGTTTGCGATTGCGCTGTTCTTCCTCGCCACCTTCCTTCGGCCGCAGGACACGATCACCGCCGTCGTCTTCTCCACGCTGCTGCTCTTCACGTGGAACACGTTTCGCACACCGCTGGCGCGGGTGCTGCAGGAGACCGGCGCCGGCCTGCTGCTGCTCCTCTACATTGCGTTCCCGCTCACGCTGATTCCGCTTATCTGGAACCGCGATCAGGGCGACGGCCTGGTGCTCGTGCTGTTCCTGTGCCTCTGTGTGTGGTCCGGCGACATCGCGGCGCTCTATGTCGGAAAGCGCTTTGGGCGCCGCAAGCTCGCGCCTGAGCTCTCGCCGAACAAGACGTGGGAAGGCGCTGTCGCGTCGGTCGCTGCCTCTGTCGTCTTCGGCCTGGCGCTCATTTTCTACGGCGACTGGCTGACCCTGCACGGCTCCAGCTTTACTCGCTTGCATACCGATGCCCCGTGGTGGCAGTTCGCGCTGCTCGCCATTTTGCTGAATGCCGCGGCGCAGTTTGGCGACCTACTGGAGTCGGCGCTGAAACGCGGCGCGGGCGTTAAGGACTCCGGCACCCTGCTGCCGGGGCACGGCGGCGTGCTCGACCGGATCGACGCGCTGCTCCTGGCGGCGCCTGTGCTGTGGTTCGTGCTGGTGATCCGCGAGTTCTTCGCGCTGGGAAGTTTCTAGGGCAACTCTGAGAAAATGATTGGGTGAAGAAGATTGCAATTCTCGGCTCGACCGGATCGATCGGTCAGTCGACCCTAAGCTTGTGTGAGTCCCACCCGGAGCGTTTTCATCCCATCGCGCTCGCGGCCGGCACCAACCTTGAGGCCGCGTTTGCGCAGTGCCAGCGCTGGCGGCCGCAGGTGGTCTCGATCAGTACTCCAGCGCTTGCAGACGAGCTGCGTGCGCGGCTCAAGGCCGCCGGAATCAGCGGCACCGAGGTCGTCTACGGAACGGCGGGAACTGTTCGCGTAGCCACGTTGCCGGAGGCCGAGTTCGTTGTGTCGGCGATCGTCGGCGTTGCGGGGCTCGAAGCCACCTACGCTGCTGTACTTGCAGGAAAGACAGTCGGGCTGGCCAACAAGGAGTGCATGGTCGCGGCGGGCGATCTCATCCTCGCGGCTGCCCGCGAGCGCGCGGTCAACCTGCTGCCGATCGACAGCGAGCACAATGCGATTCACCAGTGCCTGCGCGGCGGCGAGTTAAACGAGGTCAAGCAGATCTGGCTGACGGCTTCCGGCGGGCCGTTCCGCAATACGCCGATCAGCGAGTTCGAGCACATCACGCCCGCGCAGGCGCTCAAGCACCCAACGTGGGTGATGGGGCAGCGCATCACGATCGACTCCGCGACGATGCTCAACAAAGGTCTCGAGATTATCGAGGCGTGCCGGCTTTTCAACCTGCCGCCGTCGCAGGTGAAGGTCACGGTGCATCCTCAGTCGACGATTCACTCGCTGGTTGAGTACATCGACGGGTCGATCCTCGCGCAGCTCTCCGTCACGGACATGCGGCTGCCGATTCTGTACGCTCTATCGTGGCCCGAGAGAATCGCGAGTGACCTCACCTTCGACATGACGGCGCTGAAACAGCTCGACTTCCAGACGCCGGATTTCGCGCGCTTCCCGTGTTTGCGCCTCGCGTACGAGGCGGCCGCGGCGTCGCAGGCACACTGCATTGCGCTCAACGCCGCCGACGAGATCGCGGTCGCCGCGTTCCTGGCCGGCAAGCTGCCCTTCCTCGGCATTCCACGTACAATTGAGTCAGTGCTCTCGTTAACTCGCGCCTCCTCGCCTGCATCCATTCCCGAGGTACTCGCGCTTGATCAAAGCGCCCGCGCGCGCGCCGCAGAGGTGATCGAACAGCACCAGCAGCACCCTATCGCCCACTGAGGTCTTTCCTAACCCCCTATGCATCTTCTTTCGGTCCTGGTTGAGTTCGGCATCGTGCTCGGCATCATGGTGCTCGTGCACGAGTTTGGGCACTTTGCGGTTGCCAAGCTGTGCGGCGTTCGCGTCGAGACGTTCTCGATCGGCTTCGGACCGCGCCTGTTCGGCTGGCGCCGCGGCGACACCGACTACAGGCTTTCGCTGCTTCCGCTCGGCGGGTATGTCAAAATGGCCGGCGATGTTCCGGGCGAGCTGCCGACTGGTGATCCGGGCGAGTTCAACGCGCATCCGCGCTGGCAGCGCGTGCTGATCGCGCTCGCAGGTCCTGTTGCAAACTTTCTGCTCTCGTTCTTTCTGCTGGTCATGGTGGGCATGTTTCACCACGAGGTGGACCAGTACCTCGACGGTCCGGCCGTCGTCGACTACGCACCGGCGGGAACTGCCGCGGCGCAAGCCGGTATCGGCGCGGGCGATGTGATCACGGAGTTCGACCACCGCGCGAATCCGACGTGGACGCAGATCATCGAGGACTGCGCGCTGAATATGCATCGCACGCTGCCCGTCACCTTTACGCATGACGGCCAGACGAAGACAAGTCAGCTGCGCATCGACACCGCTACGAACGACGAGTTCACGCCAGACAGCATGCCCGAGATCGGCCTGATCCCGCGCATGCAGCCGAACCCGATCACGGTGATGCAGGTGGAGGGCGATACGCCCGCCTCGCGCGCTGGGTTGCAAACCGGCGATCAGCTTCTCCAGATCGATCAGCTGCAGCCGCACTCGGTGATTGCGCTGCTCTCGTATCTGCAGGACCGCAATGGCGCACCCGCCGACGTTACCCTGCTGCGGAACGGCCAGCCGATTCACGTGACGGTTACACCGGAAAAGCTTCCGGGCAACGGCGCGCAGACGGAGTATCGCATCGGCTTCAGCCCCAAGCCCACGCCGGTCGAGATTCAGCACCTTCCTCTGCCGGCTGCGATTGTGCAGTCGTACAAGGACAACCTGGACGACTCGACGCTGATCATGCGTGTGTTGAAGGGCATGTTCACGCGGCATGTCTCGGTGCGCTCGTTGAGCGGGCCGGTCGGCATCGCGCAACAGATCGATCTCGCGGTGCAGCTTGGGTTCTGGACGCTGATGCGGCTGATGAGCACGATCTCGCTGAACCTCGGAATTTTCAACCTGCTGCCGATTCCGATTCTCGATGGCGGAATGATTCTGTTCCTCGCGATCGAGTCGATCATGCGGCGCGATCTCAATCAGGAGATCAAGGAGCGCGTCTATCAGGTCGCGTTCGTGTGCCTGATTGTCTTCACGGTGTTCGTGATCTTCAACGACATCACGAAGATCCACCGCCCGTAATCAGTAGCGGGCGCGCAGCTCGTCGGCGATCTCGTTCGCTGCAGCGCGCGCGTCCGCTTCGCGATCCACCGGGAAGCTGATGGCGCCGACGCGAGCGTGTCCGCCGCCGCCGTAACGTTCGCAGATCGCGGCGAGATTCGCGAGCTCATTCGTCGGCTTCTTCGTCCACGGATTCGTCCCGACGGACACCTTCGTGCGGAAGCTCGACTTGGACAGCCCAACGTTATACGTTCCGTCCGGATGCAGGTAGTACGGGATGAACTTGTTGTAGCCCTCGGTCGGCTGGTCGGTGATGTCGAAGGTGATGACGCCGCGCTCGCAGAGTGAGCGCTCGCGGATCAGCTCGATGTCGCGGCGGTGTTTTGCCAGCAGCGGGGCGAGGAGCTCCTGCACGAACGGCTGATCGAGCACCTCTTGCAAGGACATTGCAGTGAGCAGCGGAATGATTCGCTGAACGAGTGCTGAATCCTGCGCGCTCTCGATCACCATGGTGAGCTTCATTGCCGGCGCGGCCATCTCGACGGCGGACTCCGCGCTCTCGTACTTCGCTCCATCGACGATGTCGGCCCAGTAAATCAACTCCTTCAGGGGCGCGACATCCATACCGAACTTGGTGCTCGCGATGTGCGCAATCCAGCTGGTGCAGCTGGTGTACTCCGGATCGAAGAACTGGCGCATTGCCAGCGGACCGGGCGTTCCGTCGGCGTTTTGCTGCCCGCGCCTGAAGTGCGCTTCATCCTCGGCATTCGAGAATGCCGACAGATGATGATCGAACCACCAGGTCACGCGCGGTGAGGAGGAGTATTTGAAGTCGACGATCGCGTTCTCATCGGCGTGATCGAACCAGCTCTCGTCATAGAGCGAGCCCGCGCGATGCACGAGGCCCTGATACTCGAAGGCATCCACTGTGCCGATGCACTCGCGGTGAAAGTGTGTGAACAGCGAGGCCGAACACGCCCCGTCGAAACACTTGTCGTGATAAAAGACGCGACAGTTCAAACTACCTCCCGGAAGACTCTCGCGCTCCAATCGCGCAAGCTTTCAGCATAGCGGAAGTCAGGGAACGTTTCCGCGATCCAGCACGTATGATCCTGCGTAAGGAAATCCTCGGCCAAGGCGAACATGAACGAACCCATACACAGCGCGACTGACGACCCCTCGACCTCAAGCAGCACTGCGCCGCCCGGCATCTTCATCGGGCCGGAAGGCCTGCGGCCGTTCTGGGGACTCCTGCTGTATCTCGCCATCCTGCTTACACCGCTGCTGCTGTTCCTTCTCGCCGCTCATCTGGCGCACCATGGCACGCCTGCTCAGCATGCCTCGCAGGAGCAGCCTCCGTTCCCGATGCTGATCCGCGAATGGCTGCTGTTCGGGTTCGTCTTCTTCGCCACATGGATCATGAGCCGCATCGAACACCGCAGCGTCTTCGACTACGGCCTGCCGCGCGTGCCGCAGCGTTGGCGCTGGCTCATCGTCGGCGCCGTGCTCGGCGTCCTCTTCCAGTCGCTGCTGATCCTCATGCTCTGGTCGACGCACCACCTCGTCTTCGCGGGCTTTCTGCTGCGTCCGAGCGCGGGCCTCGCCTACGGTCTCCTGTGGGGCGTCGGATTTGTTGGCGTGGGCTTCTTTGAGGAGTTCCTCTTCCGCGGCTATCTGCAATTCAATCTGACGCGCTGCTTCGCCGGCCTCGTCCGCTCGATCGCGCCCACCAGCCGGAATGCAGAAGCAATCGGCTTCTGGGTCGCCGCCGCTTTCATCTCCTTCGGCTTCGGGCTGGTGCACGGTAGCAATCCCGGCGAATCGCCTATCGGATTGCTCTGCGCCGGCGCGGCGGGGCTCATGTTCGCGTTTACGCTCTGGCGCACCGGCTCGTTGTGGTGGGCCATCGGTCTGCACGCCGGATGGGATTGGGCGCAATCATTCTTTTTCGGCGTCGCGGACAGCGGCGGCGTGAGCGCGCATCGTCTGCTGGCGACACATCCCGTTGGTTCAACACTTCTCAGCGGCGGCCTAACCGGGCCTGAGGGCAGCTTGTTTGTGTTTCCGGTGATGGTGGCTATCACCATTGTTGCCGCGCTGACGCTTCCCCGCCGTCCGGCATCCTTACAGCTGTGGACCAACACGGAGACACAACTCGCAGCAACGGTACACTCGGCTCACGAATGAGTTTTGCGAATCATCCGGGCGAAGAGCCGCCCGAGAATGGCGACGGGAATCGCCGCCTCGAACTGCGGAGAAGTTCAGAACCGCGCCTGCTCACTCGCGACGACCTCGCCCATCCGCATGCATCCGTCGATTCTGCGCGCCGACGCCGTCCCCGGCTGGTCCGCGCGCTGCTGCTCGCGGTGATCGTTCTCGCGATCCTTGCCGCCGCGCTGTCGATCGTCGCAGCGTTATGGTCGCGGCATGCAATGCGAGCCGCACTGCCGACAATCGATGGCGTCGTCGCCGTCAGCGGTCTGCAGGCGCCTGTCACGGTGAGCCGCAACGCGCAGGGCGTGCCCTCGATCCACGCGACCAGCATGGAGGACCTGCTGTTTGCGCAGGGATACGTCACCGCGCAGGATCGCCTGTGGCAGATGGACACGCTGCGCCGTCACGCGGCCGGCGAGCTCGCGGAGATTCTCGGACCGGGCCTCGTCGCGCACGACAAGATGCAGCGGTATCTGCAGCTGCGCGCGGCGGCGGATCGCGGCGCGGCCTCGCTGCCGGCCGATCAACGCCGTGAACTCGAGGCCTACGCGCGAGGCGTGAATGCGTTCATCGACAGTCATCGCGACACACTTCCCGTCGAGTTCCGGCTGCTGCATTACACGCCGCGGCCGTGGATGCCGCGCGACTCGCTGCTCGTCTCGCTGGTGATGTGGCAGGATCTTTCGACCAGCTTCGCGCAGAAGCTGGATCGCGAGGCGCTGGCGCCGCACCTTCCGCAACGGCTGCTCGCGGATTTGTATCCGGTCGGCTCATGGCGCGATCATCCTCCGACGCAACCACCGGCTGACCTCACTACTCCGCACGACGTCGAGCAAATTCCGCTCGACCGAACGCAGTCGCGACTGGAGTCTCCGTCATTGGCTCCGAATCCCCACGATCTTCTTGCGCTCACGTCAGCACTGCATCCGGAGTCGTGCCGGGACTGCCGTGCCGGCTCCAATAACTGGGCTGTCTCGGGCGCGCACTCGGCGTCAGGCAAGCCGCTGGTCTCAAACGATATGCACCTCGGGCTCAACGTGCCGGACATCTGGTACGAAGCGGCGCTGCATCTCGCACCGACTGGCGACAGCACGGGGGCGTTGGACGTTGCGGGATTCACGATGCCCGGCCTGCCGTGGGTGCTCGTCGGGCGCAACGCGCACGTCGCGTGGGCCTTCACGAACCTCGGCGGAGATGTGCAGGACCTGCACGTCGAGCACCTGCGCGGGTCGGGCGCATCGCTGGAATTCCAACGGCAGGACGGCACGTGGGCTCCGGTCGCGCACCACGCAGAGCAGATCGTTGTGCGGGGCGGCCGTAACGTCTCGCTCGATGTGCTCACGGTGTCCCATCCTGACGGCGCAACAAGCATTGAAACGCCGATCATCTCGCCGATCATTCCATCGGAGCACCGCGCGCTTTCGCTCGCATGGACTGTCTACGATCCTGCGTGTATCGATGACTCGTTCTTCTCCGCCGACAGCGCAAGCGACGGCGCCTCGCTGGTTGCGTCACTCGCGAACTTCGGGGGACCGTCGCTGAATCTTATCTACGGCGACGACCAGGGGCATATTGGTTATCACGCAGTCGGCCGCATTCCGGTGCGAGGTCCCGCGATTCAGCATCCGCGCACCCAGCCGCAGTTTGTGCTGCCTGCGCCAGAGCCCGCCTCGGAGGAGGACGAGACGAGCGACGACAGCGCACAGCTTGCGGACAACAGCGAACCTGCGCCTCAACAACAAGCGCCAGCGCCAGCCGCTAACGGATCTCAGCCGCAGATCGCTCCGGAGCCGAATGGAAGCTATACCATCGGCTCTCCCATCGCGCCGACGGCGGTCAACGCGCTCGACGCGTCGCAGGCGTGGACCGCATATATTGCGTACGACGCGCTGCCCTCCGTGCAGGATCCGACGACCGGCATCCTTGCTACGGCCAACGCACGCATCACGCCGGACAACTACGCTTACGCTTTGACGGACGACTGGGCTGATGCATATCGAGTGGAGCGCATTTACCGCCTGCTGCAGACGCATAGCGCGTGGACGCCGCAGCAGATGCTTGCGGTCGAGTTGGATCAGCACTCGGAGTTTGACCTCGCGCTCGCACAACGGTTGGCTTATGCGATCGATCACTCGTCCGCGGCGGCGCGGGGTGGAGACTCGGCGCGCTTGCAGCAGGCCGCCGATCTGCTGCGCACGTGGAAGGGAGAGATGAGCGCCGGGTCGCCCGCGGCGGCGATCGTCTCTGCCACGCACGGCGATCTCTGGCCGGCGCTGCTCGTCCCGCAGATACTGGCTCATGACCGAGGGTCGCGCGCCGACGCGATACAGCTCGCGCGCCTCTACTCCTGGGCCGAGAACAACACTGCCCTGGAAGATCTGCTGGAGCACATGCCGGCGCGCTGGCTGCCGCGCGGAATGGCGAACTGGAATGATTTCCTCACGAGCGTGGTCGAACAGGGCCTTCATGATGCAGGTGCGCCACGCGACCTGAGACAGTGGCAGTACGGTTCGATCCACCGCATCGAGATTGATCATCCGCTGTTCGGAGCCCGGCCGTACGTAGATTGGCTGCTCGGCACGCGCACCGGAAGCGGCGCACGAGCCGCCGGCGGCGACATGACGACGATCGACGCGATGGGGAGGAGCTTCGGCCCGAGTGAGCGCTTCACCGCCGACCTCGCGGACAGCTCCGCGACGCAGTCCAACATGGTGACCGGGGAGTCGGGAAATCCCGCGTCGACGTGGTATCTCGATCAACTTCAGCCCTGGCTTACCGGGACCACATTCACGCTTCCGCTCGCTGGTGGTGCAGCGGACCACACGCTCACGCTCGTACCCTCACATTGAGTTCTTGTGTGTGCGCTCGCCTTTTTGGAGTCAGCTAAGCTGGCTGCATGCACCGTTCTGCGCCGCGCGCTCCACGAGCACTGCCCGCGATCCTGCTTCCGCTGCTCGCAGCTATCGCTATCGCGCCGCTGATCGTGCACGGCTGCTCCTGCGGCGCTGACTTTGAGTTCCATCTGCAGAGCTGGCTCGACGCTGCGGCGCAGATGCGGCACGGAACGCTCTCTCCTGCATGGACCATCTCGGCTGCGTGGAATGCCGGCGAGCCGCGCTTCCTCTTCTATCCGCCGCTCTCGTGGATGCTTGGGGCATTGCTTGCGCTCACTGTTCCGATTTCCGCCGCTCCGATCTTCTTCACGGGAATCGCGCTGCTGGGCGCGGCGACTGCGATGTATCTGCTGGTGCGCGATTACGTCTCCGTGCCCATCGCGCTGCTCGCCGCGGCCGTCTATATTGCAAATCCCTACCTTCTCTTCACCGCATTGGAGCGCACCGCGTACGGCGAACTGCTCGCGGCGATCTGGATGCCGCTGCTGCTTCGCGCGGCGCTGCGCAGAGTTCCGGGTATTGCTGCCCTCGCGATGCCGCTCGCGTTGCTTTGGCTGACGAACGCACCGGCAGCCGTCATTGGAACGTACGCGCTGCTGCTGATCGGTGTAATCAGGGTTGGCTTAGCGATGTTCGTGCGACGTACGGAGACGTCGAGGGCGTTGACGCTTCTGCTGCGCTTCAGCTGCGGTGGTGCGCTTGGACTCGCACTGCTCGGCTTCTATCTGCTGCCCGCAGCCTACGAGCGCCGGTACGTGCAGGTCGCGATGGCCATCATTCCGAACATGCGCGTGGAAGACAATTTTCTGTTTGGCCACACTGGGGACGCGCCGCACGATCGCGTGCTGCATGAGGTCAGCGCGATCGCTGTCGTGATGCTGATCGCGACGCTGATTGCACTCGTTCTTGCATTCGCCGCCCGCCGAGAGCAGCGAAGTGGCGAGGCAAATAATCGAACGGCTTCATTCCCTATCCTCGCTACGCTTGCTGCGGCCATCACTCTTCTGCTGACGCCGGTCTCGCTGCCGCTGTGGAATCATGTGCCGGAGCTCGCGTTCCTGCAGTTCCCGTGGCGGATGCTTTCGATGCTTGGCGTGATCCTGGCGCTCGCCGTCGCGCTTGCGCTTCGCCGCGTCCCGAGCACGCGAAATACACTCGCGATCGCGTCCGTCCTGTCTCTGCTCACCGTTGCAGCAATGACGGCATGGGAGATGCATGGCTTTCGACAACCCTGCGAGGCGCTGGACCAGCCGGCCGCGCGCGCGCAACTCTTCGTGACGCATCACGGCGTTGAGCCGACTGACGAGTACACGCCGACCAACGCGGACAACGACGTCCTTCGGTGGGACAATCCAGCGTGGTGGCTCGCGAGCGACGCCGCCGCGTTCGCTCCTAACACCGTTCCAAATCCTGCCGCAGCGATCCTCAACTACGATGTGCCGCCGCCTGTCGATCAGACCGTTAGCGGCATCGCACCGCATCATCTTCAGCTCAAGCTTGATAAGCCGCGGATTCTCATCTTCAATCTGCGCGACTATCCTTCGTGGCAGGTCCTTCGGAATAGAACGCTTGTCCCGCAGCATCTGCGGCGCGACGACGGCTTGC
>DASYBN010000221.1:0-4428 GCA_036500785.1 Acidobacteriaceae bacterium | reverse complement strand
TACATCAGCTACATCCTCTTGTGGCCGCAACCTCAATTCTGAGGCATAGGTACACAGCAGACCGCAGAGGACGATACCCGCAAAAAACAGATAGTCTCCGGCGAGGCTGACGAGCCCGCGCTGGCGATGATCGAGCGGCGGCCATCGATTCGCCATCGCGAGCACACCGGCGCACAACAGGAGCCACGCTTGTTTGTTCAGGCGGTCCGCCACAGTCAGAAGAAGCACCGCGGGGAAGAAGAAGTACCCGTAGTGATGTTCCCACGCAATCGGCGACATCAGGACTGCAACACACCCGAAGAGCAGGAAATCTGCAATCGTTCGCGACCATCCCAGACGCAAGGGCAGGAGCAACCCTGCAACCGCGATCAGAGCGGAGAAGCAGCTGCTCACGATATAGATCGCCGGCCTGTACGGCGGATAAACGGTATAGCTCCACGAAACGGGATCACCATTGCGCAGAAGCCGATTAAGCAGCCCATTGACGCTTTGATTGGCCCATAGCGCCTCGCCGTGACGACTGAGATAGCTGAGCACTGGAAGATAATCCAGATGATTTGCAACTCCGAAGTGGGCGATTGAGCACGCGAGCACAGCGCCGCAGGTGATCGCGAACGCAGCCGTAAACCGCCACTCGCGGCGCACGAGACCCCATACAAGAAAGATCGCCAGCTGCGGCTTGAAGATGCACGTTATCGCGAGCACGAAGCCGGCTGAGCCTCGTCTTCGCTGCAACCACAGCAACGCGCTGAGTTCCCACAGGAACGTCAGAACCATCTGAACCTGTCCGCGTAACAGACCCTCGGCGAAGGGGAGAAACAAAATCCCGAGGAGCGCTACAGCCATAAGTTCAGCGATGGTCGCGCTCGGCCGTATTCGCTGGTAGAACACAGCGCCGAGTACGACGCATCCTGCCCATGCGAGCAGCAGAATGATCTTCCACGCGACCGCGGCGGAGAGCCCGTGAGTCGCCATCGCGTCGAGCCCTTCGATCAGAAACAGCGACGCGGGTGGATAGATAAATTTCTGGTGATCATTGAAGAACACCTGAGGATAGATGCGAGGGCCGGCCCGAAAGGCAGACTGCCCCATCTCCATATACAGGGTGGAGTCTGTTCCGGCTGGCGCAACAATTGCATGGCCCATGATGCCCAGCGTGGCCGTGTCAGGACGATGTCCGAACTGAAGGAGCAGCAGCAGGGAAACAGTGAGAGCTGCGCCTGCCAAACTCCTCAGGCGCAACTGCACCGACTCATCGTTCGCCAGGATGTGGGTGGCCACTAACCCCGGATGCTAGCACTCAGAAGCGAAAATCGAGCTCCCCAGTGAGGTTACGTGGCGTTACATAATGGGTTCCAGAGAACGTGGACAGAAAGTTGTAGAGGGCGTACTTGTTTGTGACGTTGATTGCTGTCAGCTTCGCGCCGAACTTGTACCGTTCATTGCCACCGAAGTGCACGATGTTCTCGTCTCCGAGCTCCATGTCAAACAGATTCCGTCCCTGGATGCGCGGAGGATTGTGGTCGTCGTCTTCAGTGTTTGGAGCTGGAATACTGACGAGTTTGGAAGTCAGCTCATCGGCTAAGCAGTAGCCGCCGGGAATACCAACGGTCTGCGTTGCCTTCACGCCGTTGCACGTAAGCCCCGACTGGAACTGCTCGTCTGCCGTAAGGCCGCTCAAGTTAATGGCCGGCTGCCCATCCACCGTGATGGAGTAGGGCGCACATAGGCTGTTCGGGTCGGTCGTGCCGTAGCACGGCACCGAACCGGCGACGAGACCCGAGTCATACCGCCAGTTGAACGAGTAGTACAGGCTCTTGCGGAACGGGAACACGTACTGGAGATGCACGTTCTCGTTGAACTTCTCGTCGTGGTCGATACGGAACGGGTACCCACCGGGAGCGCCGACCGTTGCACCCACGCCACCGATCTGCGGGTTGAAGAACCGCGCAGCGACCGACGACATCGTGACACGCGCCGAAAGACCCTTCACCGGCGTGAGCGTTCCACTCAGCGTCCATCCTGGAATTTTCGAGTTATGCCACTCAATCGGGAACGTAATCGGCGTCGCGCCGAGCACGCTGAAGTCGTAGCCGTTATGTGTGTACTTCCAGATGTACTCGCCATCCAGAACGAAGTGGCGCCCGACAGCCTGCTGCAGCCCAGCGTGGAACTCGTTGCGGAAACCCGGATTGAACGGCGCCGGGTTGCAGGGCCCAATGGTGCTGAAGATCGCGTTGATCACCGGGTCAAGGCATCCATCGCTGGAGAGCACGAGGTTTTCATTGAACGGCGTCTCCTGCGTGCGAGCGTAGGAAGCACGCAGCACAGTTCCCGAAGGGTGGATGCTGTACGCCACGCCCAACCGCGGCTCCGCCACCTTTTGAATTGCCAGGCCGTTGTAGATGTCCCCACGGATGCCGGCGTTGATCAGCCAGCCGCCGAACGAAATCTGATCCTCACCGTACAACGCAAGCTGCTTCACGTCCGTCCGGCCGTGCCACGTATACGTTGTTCCGCCGCGCGTCAGGTCATAGGGCGCAAGCACCGGGTTGTAGTTCGGATTGGGGTTGTAGCCGATGCACGAGGCGCCCACGGATGGGTCGGTGATCGGATTGCCGCTGTCGTCGACACACGGTGCATTCAGCGACGGATCGACCACTCCCAGCGTGTCATTCTCCCGCAGGAAGGTCTGCTGATACATCCCGCCGATTTTCACATTGTTGTGGCCGCTCACATACGAAATGTCTGCGCGAACTCCGGTGTTCGTCAGGGACCGGTCCTGGATCGCGGTCTCCTGCTGAATCGGTCCAAGATCGTTCAGCAGGTCGTTGCTCGGGAAATAACTGTAGGAGTCTCTGCGCACGTAAGGTGCGAAGTTCAGCACGCTCTTCGTGCCGAACGTCCGTGTGTACGTCGGAGAAAAGTCCACGGTCTCGATCTTCGACCGCTGGTCCGTCGGTCCCGTCGTCAGGCCGTTCTGCACGAAGCCGTATTGCGTGTCATAGCTGTTCGGCGTCTGGAACCATGAGCGCGTGTACTGCGCATTCGTATGGATCGAGCTCACGTTGCTCAGGTTGAAGTCGAACCGATCAAACAGATTCTCCTCGTTGCCCTTGTCGTGATAGACCGAGAACTCCGGTGCGTCGAGGAATCGGCCGGACTGCAGCCCACTCAGAGAAATGAAGTTGCCCCAGTTCTGGCGGCCATAGGCAACATCCGCCGACAGGTTACTCGTCCCGAAGTTCCCGTAGGAAAGCGAAACCATACCAGTCGGTGTGGTGATGCCCTGTCCCGAGCGCGTCGTCGCCACAATCACCAGGCTTGTCTTATCGCCATACTCCGCCGGTGGCGCGCCTTCGATGACCTCCATCGACTGCAGCGCGTCGGCGGGAACCTGGTTCGAGAACACCTTGCTCTGCTGGTCCGTAATCGGCTGACCATCGATCGAGAACGAGACCTCGTTGTGATCACCTAACCCGTGCAGCAGGCCATTCGAGTCCGCGGCCACGCCCGGCGAGAGCGTCGTCACAATCGCGCTGAGCTGTGAAGAAGCACTTTCGATCGGCAGTCGCGCGATCAGCGAGCGATCGATATCCGTGTGCGCGTTGGGATCGTCTTCGGTCAGGTCTGGGGGCGCCTCGACACTGACCGTCGTTGAGGAACCCTCGACGGCCAGCCGAAGAGCAACCGTCTGCCCGACGGTCGAGTTCACGTCGACCTGCTTTGTCACTGTCTGAAAGCCGCGGCTGGAGGCCGTGAGCACGTACGGATTGAACGGCACATTCACAAACTGGAAGTGCCCAGCGCTATCCGTGGTCGCCGTGCGCGAGTACCCGCTAACGGGATAGTCCAGCGTAACCGTGGCATTCGGGATAACCGCGCCCGTCGCATCGGCAACCGTACCTGACACGAGACCCGAGTTGGTCTGCGCCCGCGCTCCGTGGCCGGCGAGGATTGCCGCGGCCACAAAAGCTGCGGTCAGCAGCTTAAAAATTCGATCCATCTTCATCGAGGACTCCTGTCTCTCGCTATGGGCAGAAGCGGGGCAACTCTGCCCGCTTGCCAAAGAGCCCAATCCCGGCCTCTCGCGCGAGATTCCGGGACTGCCAGATATGACGCCAATGACGCGCTCGTTTGAGCGCCATCGGTTTCACGCAAGTCTTAGGGGGTCTATCGAGCGAATGGCGGAGGGCGGCTGAACGCAGCAAAGTACCACAGACTCTGCGGCTTGCGGCTGATGGCCAGCAGAATTCCGCTCGCCAGCAGCAGCGACCCGATCACCGGGACGAAAGCCGTCACAGGCAGCGCCGAGTGCATCGCCATGCACAGCGGGCAGGAATCTTCGGCGATGCCGCCGCCCTGCGCAACGTGCGCAGTTATCTGCGTTGTGGTGTTGGGCAGCAGATCGCCGTGGATATGTGCGGC
>DASYBN010000220.1:0-3122 GCA_036500785.1 Acidobacteriaceae bacterium | reverse complement strand
CGCTTTCTCTTCCGCTACCAGACACTGAGGAACATTTGTCCAACTCACTTACTCTTGACTCCATTTTGAATCCCGCGCCTCTCGAACCGGCGCGCCACATCACCCAGAACGACGCCTCCGCGCTCCATTTCACCGACTTCGATATCACGCAGTCGCTGAAGGACCGCCTGACGGCCTCCGGGTTCATCAAGCCAACGCCCGTCCAGGCAGGCGCGATTCCGCCGGCACTCGAAGGCGACGACATCCTCGCCACCGCCTCCACAGGCACTGGCAAGACGCTCAGCTTTCTCGTCCCCATGATCGACCGGCTCGAATCGATGTCGCAGCCCTCGACCAAGGCCAAGAAGGCGCCGATCCTCGCGCTCATCCTCCTGCCTACGCGTGAGCTCGCGATGCAGGTGCTGGAGCACTACTTCAAGGTCTGCCCGGTGAACAAGAACGACGCTGTGCTGGTCTGCGGCGGCCTCTCGGAGAACCCGCAGGTCGAGGCCATTCACCGCGGACCGCGTTTGGTTGTCGCCACTCCAGGGCGGCTCGAGGACTACCTCAAGCGCAAGCTCATCAACCTGCGCGACGTCGACATGCTCGTCCTCGATGAGGTCGACCGCATGCTCGACATGGGCTTCCTCCCGGCCATCCGCCGCATCGTTGGCGCGCTGCCCAAGGACCGCCAGACGATGTGCTACTCGGCCACGCTGGACGCGAACATTCGCGAGATCGTTCGCGACTACGTGAACAAGCCGGTGCGCGTCGAGATCGGCCAGACGTCGAAGCCTAGCGACCGCGTCACCCTGCGCGTTTACACCGTCATGCAGGACCAGAAGCTCGCGCAGCTGGACCTGATGCTCAACGAAGAAGAGGGCACGTTCCTCGTCTTCTCGCGCACGAAGCACGGCGCCGAGCGCATTGCACGCAAGTTGCTGAAGCTTGGGCACAAGACGGAGAGCATCCACGGCGACCGCTCGCAGTCGCAGCGTACGGCGGCCCTCAAGAAGTTCTCGGACGGCAAGGCGCGCGTCCTCGTAGCGACGGATGTTGCGGCGCGTGGGCTTGATGTCTCGCACATCGCGCACGTCGTGAACTTCGATCTGCCCAACGGATCGGATGACTTCATTCACCGTATCGGCCGCACCGGCCGCGCGGGCGCCAGCGGAGTTGCAACCACGTTCATCACGCCGCTCGAAAAGGGCGACGCGAAGAAGCTGGAGCGCGAGCTCAAGATCAGCTTCGAGTGGCTGGTCGCTGACAAGAACCTGGCGAAAGAGGAGCGCAACCGGCCGATCGATCTCGTGGCGCAGCCGGGGGATGACATCTCGGCGCTGCTGGCGCTCGAGACGCGCTCGTGGAAGACCGGAGACGGCGAGCCGCACAGCCAGCAGCATGCAGCGCATCATCCGCGCGGCAGCTCGGACGCTGGCCATGGACGGTCGCACTCGGGGCAGCGGCGCGAAGGGCGCTCCAGCGGATCGTCGGCAGCTGGCGGACGCAGCGCCGGACGGCGGAAGCGTCGGCGCAGCTAAGCACCAAGTAAAAGAGTAAGAGCGGGCTGACGGAAATCGTCGGCCCGTTCTTTTTGCGTTGTGGACCGCGTTTATGTCAGCCGCGAGAGCATCCCGCCCAGCACGTTGCCGCTCGGCGCGGTCCCGTTCTGCGCAAAGTGCGCCATCACCATCGGCAGCACCGTCGCCAGCGCCACCTTTGCAACTTCGGGCGACACCCCGGCCCTCTGCGCGACGCTTTCGAGCAAGCCCGTACCCTGCAAACCCGCCTGGACGTGATCGGGCGTCATTGTCGGGGTCTGCCCGTTCTGCATCGCGTCCACATGGCCACCCAGGCCGTTGTTGCGGAAGTTCTGCAGAACCGCGCCGAGTCCGCCTGGATGCTGGTCCAGCGCCTCCATCAGCCCACCCGCAACCTTCGCGGTGGGGTTTTGGTTCTGTGCCATCGATCCGGCAGCCATCGTTTCGAGCGAATCAAGGAGTCCCATTGCCCTGCCCTCCTTCGGGGGATAGGTTTCGGATGCATCCTACGCCCTCACCGTAAGCCTCGGCCCCGGCCGGAGGCTCATTTTCAATGTTTTTATTTGTTTCGGGGGCTGAGGGTACCGGGGCGACACAGCTCAGGAGTACGATTTTCTGGATTACGGAAAAACTATGAATACCAACGGATCGATGATCATTCCCAGCCTTCGCTACCACGATGCTCATGCCGCCATCGAGTGGCTGGTGCGGGTCTTCGGCTTCACCAAACAGGCCGTCTACGACGGACCGAATAACACCGTGATGCATGCGCAGCTTACGCGCGGCGGCGGCATGGTGATGCTGGGCTCTGTAATGGACTCCGATCACGTGTATGCGCGCCGGTGGATCGACGTGAAAGAGACCGGCGGCCGCGAGACTGTAGGCTTATGCATCATCGCCAACAGTGACGACGACTGTGTGGCGATCTACGAGCGCGCGAAGGCGGAGGGCGCCGAGATTGTGCAGGAGCTCAACTCGCCGGAGTATGGCGGCAAGGCGTTCTCCTGCTGCGACCTCGAGGGTCACATCTGGTGGGTCGGAAGTTACAACCCCTGGGCCGAGTACAACCCGGTCGCGGCGGAGGGCACGGCATGAGTCTCAATCCGTATGCGGGTGCACTTGGCGGCCGTGATCCGGTCGAGGTGATTGAGTCAACGCCGGCGCGGCTTTCAGAGCTGCTCGGCGGATTGTCCGCTGTGCAGATCGAGCAGCGTCCGGCGCCGGGCAAGTGGAACGTTCGCGAGATCACGGCGCATCTCGCCGACTGTGAGCTGGCCTTTGGGTTCCGTTTGCGGCAGGGCGCGGCCGGTGTCGAAACGATTCAGCCGTTCGATCAGGACGACTGGGCGCGGAATTATGGCGCGTACACATTTTCCGCGGCGATGGCGACGTACCAGGCGCTGCGCGCGTGGAATCTCGCGTTCATCCGCTCGTTGACCACCGAGCAGAGGGCGCGCGAGCTGACTCATCCGGAGCGCGGCACGATGACGGTGTGGACGATCGTGGAGACGATGGCCGGGCACGACCTTCACCACCTCAAATCGCTCGAGAAGCTAGCGAGCTGACGCGGCCTGCTGCTGCTTGTGCAGCTCGGTCTCGAAC
>DASYBN010000219.1:0-3065 GCA_036500785.1 Acidobacteriaceae bacterium | reverse complement strand
CGGTGGTCCAGTCTTCCCTTGATGCGCAGCAGCTCGGCAAGATGATCGAGCAGCGCGCGGTCGAACGGCCGGCCCGTATTCGCGATGTCATGCGCGAGCTCGATGTTGTCCTTCGCCGAGATGGTCGGCAGCAGATTGAAGCGCTGAAAGACAAACCCGATGTTGGCGCGGCGCAGCTTCGTCCGCTCCGCGTCGTTGAGCCGCGAGAAATCCAGGCCGCGAATCGTCAGCGACCCTGCCGTCGGCGAGGTCAATCCGCCGAGCACATAAAACAGCGTCGACTTGCCCGACCCTGACGGGCCGACGATCGCGACGAACTCGCCCTGCTCGACGGTGAAGGTGACGTCGCGCAGCGCCGGAACCTCCAGCTTGCCCGAACGATAGGTCTTTCCTAAGTGGCTGGCTTCAATAATCGGCGGCATAACGCAGCGTTCAGTCTATCGCAGCGGGTTGTCGACGGTGTCTGACCGATCGCCATCATCGGACCAGTTGCAGCCGCAGCGGTTGCACTTCCACAGCGTTTTCGGCAGCATCGCCAAAGCAGGAAGACCAGCGAGCAAGGGAGCGCTCAGCGGCAAGGCCCATGCAACTCCGAGCTTGATCTTGCGATCAGTATCATTCGCCATAATGTCCAGCGAACCGCACTTCGGGCACACCGGCTGCTGGAACTCTTCACCTGAATCAGTAGCAAACTGTTGCGGTATCGGTTGCGACAGCAACGCACGCGCCGCCGCCTCATCCGTGGCGGCAACCTGCAGTCTCATGCCGCCGACCGCGTTTGACAAGAACCAGTCCATCCTCACGGTGTTCGCATCGCGCAGCAGGCACTCGATCCCCGCCTGGTCCAGCACGGCTTTCGCTACGAACGCCTCGGCCAAGTCGCGATAGCGCGCTACAGTGACCAATTCCGGCTGGCTGACAATTGGGGCATCCTCCTCCTCAATCAGCGGCGGTTCCAGCCCGCGCCGCGCAAACTCCTCACGCAACGCCGTCTGTGCCTCGTCCACCAGACCGTCGTATTCGCGAGCGAGATTCATTAGTTCCGTCTCGGACATCGAGCTGTAGCGCTCGCGAAAGACCTCTTCTGAATTCATCGGAGGGATATTACCAGCCCCTCACACGGACCGACCGAGGCAGACGCTGGAGCCCCTGTCTTCCGCGGACTCGGGGAAGGTCACGATCAGGCGGACGCACATCACGCAGCGTTGCCCATCGAGCGCGCGCTGATGGCTGCGCAGGACGCATACCTCGGTGAGCGCGCGGTGGCTGAGGCTGGTCATCTCCAGGCCGGCCTGCACGAGTCCGCAGTAAAGATCAAGGGCGTGCCGCAGCTCCAGCTCGAAGCTGTATTCGAGCGCACGGCCGCCGCAGCGGCGGTAGGCGACCGCCCAGCAGTCGGTCGCCACGAAGGCGCGATGCAGGCGCGCGAGCAGGACGTTTCGTTCCTCCCACGAGACGCTATGCACCTCGATCACACAGCCACGTTCCTCGTCGCCACCGCGCGTCATCACTGAGGTCTATCGGCGCGCGAGGCATCGCGATCACGGCTGTCCCACAATCCGACTCTCGGCATGCGTACCCGGTACACTCGCAGACGGAGCTCCCCGCATGGTCCTCGGCCTCGGAACCGACATCATCGAGATCGCCCGCATCGAGCACTCGCTGACGCGGTTCGGCGACGCCTTTCTGCGCCGCATCTACACCGCCGGCGAGATCGCGTACTGCCAGGCGAAGCCGAAGACCGCAGCCGAGAGCTTCGCCGCGCGTTTCGCCGCCAAGGAGGCCGCCGCCAAAGCGCTCGGCACCGGCATCAGCCGCGGAGTCACCTGGCGCGAGCTCGAGGTCCGGCGCCTGCCCGGACAGCGGCCCACGCTCCACCTCTCGGGACGGGCCGCCGAGCTCGCTGCCCGGCTGGGCGTCCGCCATCTGGCGCTGTCGCTCTCGCACACACGCGAGCTCGCCATTGCCGTCGTGGTCGCCGAAGACTGAACCGGATACGACGTTTTGAGATGCGCAGGCGGCCAATCGATCGTATCTCGCATCTCCTTTACGCCGCTGTTACGATGAACGCAGTTCCCGCGCGGAGGTACGCTTGCCCAGTCAGGCAGAGGTTCGCTGGTCGCAGCTAAAGGTCGGCAGCATCGTCCTGGTCTCGATCCTGCTCCTCACGACGCTGCTCTTTCTCATGACCAGCGCCGCTGGGATCGGCTTCTTCCAGAAGCGCATTGTCGTGCACTCCTTCTTCGACAACGCGGCCGGCGTCAAAGTGGGCGCGCCCGTCGACCTCGAAGGCGTCACCATCGGCGAGGTCTCGCGCGTCGAGATAACCACTGACCCGGCGCACAAGCTGACACCGGTGAAGGTGGTGATGAAGCTCTCGCCACGCTTCCGCTCCTCCATCCACACGGACTCCATCGTCACGATGCAGACCGCAGGCGTGCTCGGCGACACGGTCGTCGACATCAACAGCCAGATTGCGACAGGCCCCGAGATCCAGAACGGCGACGAGCTCCGCACCAAAAATGTTCCCTCCATCCAGGACGTCGTCGCGTCCAGCCAGGCAACGGTCAAGAGTCTCAACGACATCATGCCGAAGATCAACGACATCGTAACGGCAGTCGACACAGGCAAAGGCTCGGCGGGCAAGCTCATCAACGACCCACAGCTCTACAACCGAGCCGTGGCGACCGTCGCCGATCTCCAGACGCTGGCTGACAACCTGAACCGCGGCCGCGGCACGGCCGGCAAGCTGCTCACCGACGACACCGTCTACAACAACCTGAAGGACATCACGGCCCGCCTTGACTCGCTCGCGACCGGCCTCTCGACCGGCAAGGGCTCCGCCGGCAAACTGCTGACCGACGACACGCTCTACAACAATCTCAACACCACGTTGAACCAGACCAACGCGATGCTTGCGCAGATTAACTCTGGCAAGGGCGGCCTCGGCCTGCTGATCAAGGACCAGGCCTTCGCGGATCACTTGAATGACACCGTCACGAAGCTCGATCTGCTCCTGACCAACGTGGACGCGGGCAAAGGAACCATCGGCAAGCTGGCCACGG
>DASYBN010000218.1:0-2090 GCA_036500785.1 Acidobacteriaceae bacterium | reverse complement strand
GACTCACCGCGCAATCGCGATGCGTTCTTCTCGACAAACTGGATCATGCCGATGGCGCAGCACGCGCTCGGCGCTCACGGCCAGCTCACGCTGCGCGCGATGTTCTCGCTTGAGCCCGCAACCATCTCGGATCGCAACTACCCCGAGCTCTTTCAGCAGGGCGAGACCGCCTACGGCGCGCCGATCGTGGACGGTCAACACCCCCACGATTTCTTCATGGAGCTCGCTGCTCTTTACGATCTCAAGCTCTCTGCGAATACGCTGCTGTCGTTTTACGCAGCTCCCGTCGGTGATCCCGCGATTGGCCCGACCGCCTATCCGCATCGTCTCTCCGCCAGCGAGAACCCCATCGCCGCGCTTGGACATCATCAGGAAGACTCCACGCACATCGCCTTCAATGTGCTGACAGGCGGCTTCACGTATCGCTGGGCTCGCATCGAGCTCTCCGGCTTTCACGGGGCCGAGCCGACGGAAGCCCGCTGGAATATCCAGCCGTCACCGAACGGTCACGCCATCGACTCCGTCGCAACGCGCCTGACAATCTCTCCTGCGCCAGACTGGATCGGGCAATACTCCATCGCTCATATCACCTCACCGGAAGCGCTATACCCGCACGAGGATCAACAGCGCCAGACCGCCAGCGCGATGTACCACCACAGCTTTGCCCAAAACAAATCAGCACCAATGAAGATGAGCGATATGGGCGATATGCCCGGCATGGACATGAACGGAAACTCTACGAAGCAATCCTCCGCTTCGGCCGCTACTCCGGCAATTCAAATGGCACCTGAGCCGGCGAACGATCTCGCGACGACACTCGTGTGGGGACGAACACGCTCGCTCACCCACAATGACAAAGAGAACAGCTATCTCGCCGAAGCGCTCCTGCGCTTTGCGCGCCGCAACTACGTCTGGACGCGCATGGAGAACGCAGCTCGCACGAACGAGCTGACGCTCACGCCCGGCACGCCGCTGCCTCCAGGCTTCATCGAATCACCCATCGGACACGTCGCGGCATACACCTTCGGTTACGACCGCGATTTCGCGCTCGGCCCGCATTTGCTGGCTGCTCCCGGTGCACAGGTAACGGTCTATCGCACGCCAGCCGCACTGCGCTTCATCTACGGCGCGACCCCGACAGCGGAGCAGATCTTCATTCGCTTCCGCATCCGCTGAGCCGCAGCCGCTTAGGCTCCCTTGGCGAGCTCCGCCTTCACCTGCTCGCTTACCATCTTTCCGTCCGCGCGAATGCCGCTCGCCAGAAGCCGCTGCTGCGCGACCTTCATCACCGCACCCATGTCCTTCGGCCCCGGCCGCGTGCCTCCATTGTCCTTCGCGATCTGCTCGATCGCCTCGCAGACCAGCGCGCGCACTTCGTCCTCACCGGCCGCCTTGGGCAGATAGCCCTCAATCAGCGCGATCTCCGCCTGCTCCTTCGCAGCAAGCTCGGGACGGTTGCCCTTTGTAAACTGCTCAACCGACTCGCGCCGCTGCTTCAGCATCGTGGTCAAGATGCTCTGCTCTTCCGCATCCGTCAGCGGCTCGCGCTTGTCGATCTCCTTGCTCTTCAGCGCCGACTTCACCATGCGCAGCGCCGTCAGCTTGTCTTCCTCGCGCGCCTTCATGGCGGTGATGATGTCTTTGTTCACGCGCTCTGCGATCTGGGGCATCTTGTCCTCCTCTGTGCTCAACTCAACAGCTTATCAATCGGCGCGCACGCGCGGACTCGATAGAATAAAACTATGATCCGTAAGACGCGCCTCTTCACGCCGGGCCCCACACCGCTTCTTCCCGCCGCACAGTTTGCCATGGCGGCCGCCGACATCCATCACCGCACACCGGAGTTTCGCGCGCTTTACCAGCGCGTGCTCGCGCAACTCAAGGACTTCGTCGGCACAAAGAACGACGTCATCATCCTCTCGAGCTCCGGCACCGGCGCGATGGAAGCCTCCGTCTCCAACCTCACTTCGCCTGGCGATCGCGTCCTCGTTCTTTCCGCCGGCAAGTTCGGCGAGCGCTGGTCGGCACTCGCGAAGGCCTTCGGCTGCGAGGTCGATCTCGTCAGCGCGCCCTACGGCCAGACCTTTACG
>DASYBN010000217.1:0-1593 GCA_036500785.1 Acidobacteriaceae bacterium | reverse complement strand
CGAGAGGTTCTCAAGATCGCCGCCCTCCGACTCCCATTGCCACGCGAACACAATCGCGACATCCGCATTCTTCGCCTTCGCGACTGCGTCCCGAATCTGCCCGCCGGAGCTGAAGCTCACCTGCGCCTGCGGAGCCTTCGCCCGAATCGCCTCGAGCGGCGACGTCGGGAACCAGATGTGCTTGCGCCACGGAGTTCCGCCGATCTGTCCCGGCGCGTCCACCTGTGCTGATCCGCCGCCGGAGATCATGCCTGTATCCGCGTTCAATCCGATGACCGCGATCGAGCGAACCTTCGCGGCGTCCAGCGGGAGAACCGCGCTCTCATTGCGCAGCAGCACCGCGCTTCCCTCTTCGATCTTTCGCACCACCTCAAACCCATGCACCGGATCGACGACGCCCTTCTCCTGCGGATAATCAACGATGCCGCTCGCGAACTCCGTCCGCAGCACACGCCGCACATGATCGTTCAGCTCGGCCTCGGAGACTTCGCCACGCTGAACCGCCTGCTTCAGCTTCTCGCCGTAGAACAGGTCCAGAGGCTGCTCCTGATCGAGACCGGCATGCGAGGCCTTCACCGTGCTGTGCGTCCCCTCCCAGTCAGAGACCACAAACCCCGGAAACTTCCACTCTCCCTTGAGCACATCGCGCAAAGTCCAATCGTTCTCGCAGCCATAGGTCCCGTTGATGCCGTTGTAGCTGCACATCACCATGCTCGGATGACCCGTCTTCACACCGATCTCGAACGCCAGCAGATCGCTCTCGCGTCCGGCGCGCTCATTGATCAGAGCGTCGACCTCCTGACGGCCGCTCTCCTGGTCGTTGAACGCATAGTGCTTGATGTCGGAGATCACATGCTCGGCGCCCTCGCAGCGAATGCGCGCCCCGACCATCGTTCCGGCGAGCACCGGGTCTTCACCCATATATTCAAACGTTCGCCCGTTCCGCGGATCGCGCGTGATGTTCGTCCCTCCACCCAGCGTCGCGTTATAGCCCTGCAGGCGAAGCTCATCGCCGATCAGCTTGCCGTATTCGCACGCCGCCTCGGGGTTCCAGCTCGCCGCGGAGCCGAGGTTCGATGGCAGCGCAGTCGAGTAGCGTCCATTGTCCGCACTCTGCCGGACGCCATACGCCGCGTCAGTCATCTGGATGGGCGGAATGCCCAGCCGCGGTATCCCCAGCACAAACCCGGCACCGCCGTTCGACTGCGACTGTACGGCCTCGATCTCGGGTGGAAGGTGCTGCTCTCGCGCCATTCCATTACCGTGCAGCAGACTGATCTTCTCATCGAGCGTCATCTGCTGGAGCACCAGCTCGGCGCGCCGGTCCGGCGAGAGCTTTGTGTTCATCCACGGCCAATCCGTCTTCGTTTGCGCCGATACAGTCAAAGCTGCCAGGCCGAGCACTCCCAGTGCGGTCAATCGATGAGCTACCTTCGTCACGCGTCTCACTCCTTAATGCAGATGCGCCCGCCAGTCTAGCACTTCGAGCGGCAGACTGGCAGCCGATTGGATTAGAAAAACGATTTAGACGGCGCTTCGGCGCTCTCGCCTACTGATTCACTCCGCTCGCCAGGAAGCCACCGTCGACCACCA
>DASYBN010000216.1:0-3171 GCA_036500785.1 Acidobacteriaceae bacterium | reverse complement strand
CCAGGGACTGAGTGTGACGATGCCACTGAAGGAAGGCGTGATTCCCTTCCTCGAGCGCACGGATCCGCTCTCGGCGAAGATCGGCGCGGTGAATACGATCTCGCGGCTGCCGGATGGAAAGTTTTACGGTTTCAACACGGACGTGGCGGGAATCGTGGGACCGTTGGAGCGCCGGTTGAGCCTGAAAAATGCACGAGTGCTGGTGCTGGGTGCCGGCGGAGCGGCGCGGGCGGCGGTGTTTGGCTGCCGCGATAAGGGCGCGGAGGTGTGCATCCTGAACCGCACGCCGGAGACCGCGCAGAAACTCGCCCGGCAGGCGGGAGCGAAGACGGTGAAGCGCGAGGCGCTGGCGAAGCAGAGCTTCGATGTGATCATCAACGCGACGCCCGCGGGAATGAACGGCAATAAGACGGCTGCCATTCTCTCCCCGGAAGAGCTGAACGCGCGGATCGTGTTTGATCTCGTCTACAACCCGATTGAGACGCCGCTGCTGCGGATGGCGAAACAGAAGGGGTTGGCGGTGATCTCGGGCGTCGAGATGTTTGTGCAGCAGGGTGCGCGGCAGTTCGAGATTTGGACGGGCAAGCCGGCGCCGGAGGAGGAGATGCTGCGCGTTGTGCTGCACTCGCTGCGGCAGAACGCCGAGAACGCGAGCGCGGAGACGAATGCGGGAGCGACGACGCGGGTCGACGTCGGGCCGCGCGGAGCGGTCTCGCACGCTGATCCAGAACCGGCGGCGGGACCCCCGCCGCGTGTGGTCGGACGTGCGGCGTCTCAGGGCGAAGAGGTTCGGACCAAGTCCGCGGCGAAGGCGGCTTCGAGCGCGGCTGCGGCGAAGGTGCCCGCGAACGGCAAGGGTGCCGCTACGAGCAAGAGCAATGGGAAGGCTGCGAAGGCGGCCGCGAAGAGTGTGGCGAAGCCCGAAGCAGCTCGCAAACCGCCGGCCAAGGCTGCTCCTCCGAAGAAGGCCGCGAAGGCCTCGCCCGTGAAAGCCAAGCGCAAGGGATAAGCTGGCGAGATGCGCGGAGCAGAGCGTTTCGGCGGCAGACGAACCCGTGTGTGGGTCGCGCTCTGCTGGGCGGGGCTGGGGAGTTGTGCGGCCCAGCAGGCGCCCACGGCGAACCCGGCGCGGCCGACCGTGACGAATCCCGCGACGCTGCCGCCGGTGGGCTATCTGCAGTTTGAGCAGGGATATCTTGGATCGCTTGACTCGCCGGCGACGGCTTCGCAGTATGGCGTGAATTTTGTGGCGAAGGCGGCGGTTCATCCGCGAGTGATGCTGGAGCTGCAGACCCAGCCATTCGCGGAGAGCCGCGAGGTTGGCGAGGACAGCTCGTCGGGTGCGTCGGGGGACGTGCTGGTGGGCGCGCAGGCTGTGTTGTATCTGCATCCGTCCGCACCTGCGGAGACGGCCAAGACTCCAACGGCTTCGCCGCATCATGCGATTCCAAGGCCGACCGTGTCACTCGCCTACCTGGGGCGCGTCCATGCAGGCACGACGCCGGATGTCGATCAGGGCGGCTATGCGAACGGCGTGCTGCTGCTGGTGAGCGGCGACCTCGGCAAGTTTCATTACGACAGCAACTATCTTTTCAACGAGCAGACTGCAACGGAGAGCTCGCCGGTGAGGCAGGCAGAGGTGACGCTGCGGCGCGCGCAATTTGCGCAGACGCTTTCGGTGAATCATCCGCTGTGGAATGCGAACCTGCAGCTTGCGTTGGAGCTGTATCACTTCACGCAGCCGATGGTGCACGCGACGGCGGGTGGCGAACCAGTTGCGAGAGCGAATGCGGTGGATGGTCTGCTCGCGCTCAGCTACTCGTTGCGCCCGAACCTGGTTCTGGACGGCGGGTTCTCGCACGGATTTACGAGCACGTCGACGCGGTGGCAGAGCTTCGCAGGCTTCACGTACCTGCTGCCGCACCGGTTGTGGCCGGGACGCAGCTAGGCGGCGGTCGGCTGTTCGAATTCGCGCGCGATCCAGGAGCGAAGGGCTTCCATGCTGGTGTCGCGACCGAGGAACTCCTGCACGATTTCTTTGGCGGGTTTGGAGCCGCCGGCTTCGAGGACGACGCTGCGATAGCGACGCGCTACAGGACCGCTGAGAAGATTGTCGGCGGACTGGTGGGCGAACTCGGCGAAGAACTCGAGTGCGATGACCTTGTCGAAGAGATAGGTGTAGTAGTTCGAGGTGTAGCCGATGAGGTGCGTGAAGGCGGCGTACATGCGGTTGCCATCGACGAACTCGTACTTCGAGAAGCGATCGTAGCCTTCGCGGAGCAGCGTGTCGAGGTCGAGCTCGGCGGCGCGGCGGTCGTGGGTCTCCATGGAGTAGGTCGCATACATGACCTGCGTGAGTGTGGAGAGCGCGCGGCCGTGAGCGCTGGCGCGAGTCATGCGCGCGACGGTCTCTTCGGGGATGGGTTCGCCGGTCTGGTAGTGCTTCGCGAAGGTGCGGAGGACGTCGGCGCGCTCGAAGAACTCTTCGAGCATCTGCGACGGCACTTCGACGAAGTCGCCTTCGGTGGCGATGCCGCTCTGGCCGGCCCAGCGCTGCTGGCCGCCGAGGATCTCGTGCATGAGATGGCCGAACTCGTGGAAGTAGGTGACGACGTCGGAGTATTGCAACAGCGCCGGGTCTTTGTCTGTGGGCTGCGTGAAGTTGCAGACGAGTGAGGCCTCGGGAATTTGTTTGGCAAGCACGCCGCCGACGAGCGAGCACTCGGAAAACCACTTGCTCTTGCCCTCGCGCGGGTGCATGTCGAGGTAGATGCGACCGATGGGCGCTGTCGATTTGTTGTTGGATGAGGCTTCGAAGACATCGAAGGCTTTGACATCGGGGTGCCAGACGGGAGCGGAGGTGTTGCGCTCGAAGCGAACGCCGAAGAGTTTGCCGGCGATGGCGAGGATGCCGGCTTCGACCTGCTCGTAGGGGAAGAACGGGCGGACAGACTGCGAGTCGAAGTTGTAGTGGGAGCGGCGGAACTGCTCTTCCCAGAAGCGGGCGTCGCTGAGCGTGAGCGGAAGGGCTTTGGGGTCGTGCTCGCGGACGAAGGATTCGAGCTCGGCGAACTCGCGCTGAGCGGCGTCGCGCGCGGCGGCTTCGACTTCAGAGAGAAATTTGCGCATGTTGGCGGCCGAGCCCATCATCTGGTCGACGGTGGCGAGGTC
>DASYBN010000215.1:0-4860 GCA_036500785.1 Acidobacteriaceae bacterium | reverse complement strand
CGCCTTCCCGGCCAGCGGCCCACCATGCATCTCTCCGGCCGCGCTGCCGCGATCGCCGCGCGTCTCGGCATCCGCCACCTCGCGCTTTCGCTGTCCCACACGCGCGAGCTCGCCATCGCAATCGTCATCGCCGAGGACTAGGTGCGAGGTTCTAGGTTCCAGGTTCTAGTCCTTTCCCGAAGCGCCTCGCGCCTGGAACCTGGAACCTAGAACCTCATACCTGGAACCTGTCCCAAGCCCGCTGATACGATAACTCCCATGCCCAGTCAGGCTGAGGTTCGCTGGTCGCAACTCAAGGTTGGCAGCATCGTCCTGGTCTCGGTGCTGCTCCTCACCACGCTGCTGTTTCTCATGACCAGCGCCGCCGGCATCGCCTTCTTTCAAAAGCGCATCGTCGTGCACTCGTTCTTCGACAACGCCTCCGGCGTGAAGGTCGGCGCTCCCGTTTCGCTCGAAGGCGTCACGATCGGCGAGGTGTCACGCGTCGAGATCACCACGGACCCGGCGCACAAGCTCACCCCGGTTGAGGTCGTGATGAAGCTGTCACCACACTTCCGCGCCTCCATCCATAAGGACTCGTTCGTCACCATGCAGACCGCCGGCGTGCTCGGCGACACGGTGGTCGACATCAACAGCCAGATCGCCACCGGACCCGAGGTGCAGAACGGCGATGAGCTGCGCACCAAAGACGTTCCCACCATTCAGGACGTCGTTGCCTCCAGTCAGGCGACCGTGAAGAGCGTCAACGAGATCATGCCGAAGATCAATGACATCGTCACCTCGATCGACACCGGCAAGGGCTCCGCAGGCAAGCTCATCAACGATCCCGCGCTCTACAATCGCGCGGTTGACACGGTCAATCAGCTCCAGCTGCTGGCGACGAATCTGAACAAGGGACGCGGAACCGCCGGCAAGCTGCTGACCGATGACAGTGTCTACAACAACCTGAAGGACACGACCGCGAAGCTCGACACGGTGGCGAGCGGCCTGGCCAGCGGCAAGGGCTCGGCAGGCAAGCTGCTGACCGACGACACGCTCTATAACAACCTCAACACCACGATCAGCCAGGCGAATGTCCTTCTCACGCAGATCAACTCGGGCAAGGGCGGGATCGGTCTGCTGGTCAAGGATCAGGCCTTCGCCGGGCGTCTGAACGACACTGTGGCGAAACTCGACCTTCTGCTGACCAATGTGGATGAGGGCAAGGGCACCATCGGCAAGCTGGCCACCGACGATGCCGCGTACACGAACCTGAACAAGCTGCTTGCCAATAGCAATGAGTTCGTGACCATGCTGCGCCAGGACCCCAAGAAGTACCTCACGATTCACATGAAGATCTTCTGAGAGTTTGTTGTTGCGGATATCGGAAACTTCCGGCTACCCTGTCTCGTCCTACGTGAACCGCTTCGCCCAATAACGGAAACCAGCCGCCCCGGAGACATCCTGGCGGCGCTGCATTCTCTTTTCAGGAGTCCCATGCGCACGCTCGTTCTCGTCTCTTTACTAGGCCTCGCCGTTCCGCTCTGCACAGCCCAGAATTCCTCGCCCGATCTCGCGCCGATCCATCTCGACGCGGCCGCGGCCGTAGATCTGGACTCCGCGCCAGCAAAGATTCCGGCCAAGCCGGTGGCGTTCGACGTCAACGCGATCGACAAGAGCGCCGACCCCTGCCAGGACTTCTTTCAGTACGCCTGCGGCAGCTGGAACAAGAGCAATCCCATTCCGCCCGACCGCGTCTCGTGGAACCGCTTCGTCGAGTTGGCCGAGTACAACGACTACCTTCTCTACAAGGACCTGAAGGCCGCAGCCGAGGCGCCAAAATCGCCGCTGCAGCGCAAGTACGGCGACTTCTTCGCGGCGTGCATGAACACTGATCTGGCCGACAAGCTGGGTGACAAGCCGCTGCAGCCGGACCTCGCCGCCATCGACGCGCTCACCAGCGTGAAGCAGCTCGCGGCGTTCAACGCGGAGCAGAACCGCCATGGCGGCGGCGCGTTCTTCGCCGTCGGCATCACGCAGGACCAGAAGGATTCGAGCCAGCAGGTTGCCGCGACCGGACAGGGCGGGCTCTCGCTGCCGGACCGCGACTACTATCTCAATCCCTCACCGCGCTTTGCGAAGCTGCGCGACGAATACGTCGAGAACGTGACGAAGACCTTCGAGCTGCTCGGCGATTCGCCGGACAAGGCCGCGCAGGAGGCACACGATGTGATGACGATCGAGACCGCGCTGGCCAAGGGATCGCTTGACCGCGTTGCTCTGCGCGATCCCGCGACGCGCTATCACCCGATGTCGATCGCCGACCTCCAGACGAAGGCGCCGAACTTCGATTGGAAGGCCTACCTTGATGACATCGGCCTTCCGCAGGCAAAGACGATCGTCGTGACCAGCCTGCCGTACCTCGATGCGGCGAACGCCGAGATCACCGACGAGAATCTCCCCGCCATCAAGAGCTACCTGCGGTGGCACGCCGTGCACAATGCCGCGCCGATGCTCAGCAAGAACTTCGAAGACCTGAACTTCGACTTCTTCGATCGCACGCTCGCCGGACAGAAGGAGCAGCAGCCGCGCTGGAAACGCTGCACCACGATGACCGACCGCGCGCTCGGCGAGGCCGTTGGCCAGGACTGGGTGAACCAGAACTTCCCGTCCGCGTCCAAGCAGGCGACCGAGCAGCTCGTGAAGGCGCTTGAGACCGCGATGGCCCAGGATCTGCAGACTCTGCCGTGGATGAGTCCGGAGACGCGCGTCGAGGCGAAGAAGAAGCTCGACGCCATCGCGGACAAGATCGGCTATCCCTCGCACTGGCGCGATTACTCCACAGTCGCGGTCAAGCGCGACGACCTCTTTGGCAACGAGCAACGCGCGGCCGCCTTTGAGCACCACCGCAATCTCTCCAAGTTCGGCAAACCCGTTGATCTCACCGAGTGGGGGATGACGCCGCCGACCGTGAACGCCTACTATCAGCCCTCGCAGAACAACATCAACTTTCCCGCGGGAATCCTGCAGCCGCCGTTCTATGACGTGACCAAGGACCCGGCGGTGAACTTCGGCGGCATCGGCGTCGTCATCGGCCATGAGATGACGCACGGGTTCGACGATCAGGGCTCGCAGTACGACCCCAAGGGCAACGTTCGCGTGTGGTTCACAGCGGAGGACCTCGCCAAGTTCAAGGAGCGCAGCGAGTGCTACGCCAAGGAGTACGACGGCTTTGAGGTCGCTCCCGGGCAGAACCTCAACGGCCACCTGACGCTGGGCGAAAACTCGGCCGACAACGCCGGCATTCGCATCGCGTTTCGCGCGCTGACGAACACGCTGGAAGAAGAGGGCGCCAAAGCCGAACCCGGTTACGTTGACGGAAAGCGCGACGGCTACACGCCGCAGCAGCGGTTCTTCATCTCGTTCGCACAGGTCTGGTGCGGCTCGATGACGCAGCAGGCTGCGATCAATCAGGCCAAGACCAATCCGCACTCCACCGGCGAGTGGCGCGTGAAGGGCACGGTGCAGAACTTCGACGAGTTCGGCAAAGCTTTCGGCTGCAAGAAAGGCGACCCGATGATGCCGGCCTCCGGCGGCTGCCGCACCTGGTAACTTTCGCCTTCAACTCTCACCAAAACCCCGGACCCGCTCCGGGGTTTTCACTTCCGCACCCGTTCCGGCCGCAATTCCGTCTATGAGAATTGGCGGAAATCCTCTGCCGCCACTACAATCAGGGGAAGGTTTGTACTCTCTCCAGGATAGGTTTCTCCGCACGCCGGCTTCAGTCTGCCGAGCACGACGGGGATGAAGGAAGCACATGAAGTTGAGTTGGTTCGGCCGGCTGGCTCTGGCCCTGTTTGCGTCTTTGGCTTTGGGACTTGGCATGTCGGCATGTGGCGGCGGAACCATCGCCTATATTTGGGTTCCCGGTACCCAATACAACCAGATCGCCGCCTTCAAGGTGGACGACTACACGGGAAATCTGACGCAGACGCCGCATCAGCCGTTCTCGAGCCAGGGGAGTAATCCTCCGATGCTGCTCGTCAAGACGGGCGGACGCTACGTCTACGTGCTGAACGAGGGCACGCTGCCCGCAAACTGCACCGTGGCCTCAACCTGCACGACGGAGTGGACCGGAAGCGGCATCACCGAGTTCTCCGTCGGCGGCGACGGCTCGCTGACCGCCCAGAACACCTACCACAGCCAGGGTTACGATCCGATCTGGATGCAGTTCGACTCGAGCAACAACTATCTTTACGTGCTGGACAAGTACTCTGCGGACAACGGCGCCAACGGCTCCATCACGGTCTTCTCGATCGACCCGTCCACGGGACGCCTGACGCTCGTGCTGAATACGCAGTCCGTTCCTCCGAACAGTCCGGCGCCCACATACTGGACCGTTGGCGGCAGCCCGCTGATGATGAAGTCGGCCGGAGCCTGCCTGTTCACGGTCAACTCCGCGGACCAGACCATCACGCCTTACAGTCAGGGCGGCGGCGGCCAGCTGGTCAACGTCACCACCGGCAATTTCGAGCCTCACGCCAACCGGATCACCTCGATCAACGGAAACTCCGCCAATATCATCCTGACCGATGCCGGCGCGAACACCATCATCCCGCTGAGCATCGGCGGCAGCTGCTCCCTTGGAAGCGCGTTCGGCGGCACAACGGCGAACGCTCCGGGCACGGCAAATCCGGTCAACTCGCTGATCGACACGACCGGCCACTACCTTTACATCCTGAATCAGTCGAGCACCAACACGACGACGACGACCCAGGCCAGCTCCATCTCGGGCTTCCTCATCCAGAGCACCGGACTTTCGGCGCTCACCGGCTCGCCCTACACCGTCGACTCCGGCCCGGTCTGCATGGTTGAAGACCC
>DASYBN010000214.1:0-2006 GCA_036500785.1 Acidobacteriaceae bacterium | reverse complement strand
ATGCAGGCGATGCTGGACGACCTTATGTAAACGTCCGGCAACATAGCCTCAATTAACCTCATCCAAATCAGCGGAGTACATGAGCCAATGCCGCTGACGCTTACGTGGGAACAGATTGCGCTGCGTATTCTGCTTGCCGCTGTCGCGAGCCTCCTCATCGGCCTCAATCGCGATGAGAAGGGACATCCTGCGGGCATGCGCACGACGATGCTCGTCTGCCTGGCTGCATGTCTCGCGCAGCTACAGGCCAACATCCTGCTGCCGACCGCGGGCAAAACAATGTCATCGTTCGCTGTGCTCGATCTCGAGCGGCTTCCGCTGGGCATTCTTTCCGGCATCGGCTTCATCGGGGCGGGCGTAATCGTCAAGAAGGACAACGACGTGGTCAGCGGCGTGACGACCGCCGCAACCATATGGTTTGTCAGCGTCCTGGGTCTGCTCTTCGGCGGCGGACAGCTTTACATGGGAAGCGCGGGTGCGGTGCTGGCTCTGGTGATCCTCTGGGGGCTGAAGCACGCGGAGAGTTTCATCCCGCGCGAACAGCAGGGCGATCTCTGCCTCACGCTCGACGCCACCTCTCCCGGCGAAGCAGAGCTCCGCCAGATGATGGTCAAAGCGGGCTACAGGTTCACCCGCTGGCAAGCGATCTACGACCCTCCGGGGTGCTTACGGGGCCTTGAATGCACTGTCCAGTGGACCGAACGCGCCTCGCGCCAGCCGCATACACCACTGGCAATCGGCGAACTCCGCGAGCTGCGCGGCGTGCAATCGCTCACGTGGCGCGAGACCGCAAGCTGAACAAAATCCGCGTTGAATCGAAGCGCCGGCACGCGACATCTATACTTTTCCTATGGCGAACTCTCCCAGGAACGCGGCTACTCAGTCCAATCTGCCCAAGACTCTCGGCGAGCTCCGTCGCAGTGAGTTCACGCCGGAGCGCGTCTCGCGCTCCGTCAAGGACGAGCTTCGCGACAATCTCATTGCGCGTTTGCGGCAGATCGCGCCCGGCGGATCGCGCGAAGGCGAGTCGCTGTTCCCCGGCATCGTGGGCTATGACGACACGGTGATTCCGCAGGTCGTGAACGCGATCCTGTCGCGGCATAACTTTATTCTGCTCGGCCTGCGCGGTCAGGCGAAGTCGCGCATTCTCCGCGCGCTCACGACGCTGCTCGATCCGTACGCGCCGTACGTCGCCGGCTCCGAGCTGCGCGACGATCCTTACGCGCCGCTCAGCAAATTTTCGAAGGACCTCATCGCCTCGCTCCGCGACGACACACCCATCGCGTGGATGACGCCGATCGAGCGCTATGTCGAGAAGCTCGCGACACCGGACGTCACGGTCGCCGACCTCATCGGCGATGTGGACCCGATCAAGGCGGCGCGTTCCGGTCACGAGCTCGGCAGCGAGCTGACGATGCACTACGGCCTGCTGCCCCGCGCGAACCGCGGCATCTTCGCCATCAACGAGATTCCCGATCTCGCCGGCAAAATTCAGGTCGCGCTCTTCAACATTATGCAGGAAGGCGACGTGCAGATTAAGGGCTACCCGGTGCGGCTGGAACTGGATGTGGCACTGGTCTTCAGCGCGAATCCTGAAGACTACACGGCGCGCGGGAAGATTGTGACACCGCTGAAAGATCGCATCGGGTCGGAGATTCGCACGCACTATCCGGAGACGCTGGAGGAGGGGATTGCGATCACGGCGCAGGAGGCGTGGACGGAGCGCGAGACGGACACGGAGATTCCGCCGTATCTGCGCGAAGTGATCGAGCAGGTGGCGTTCACGGCGCGCGAGGACAAGAAGGTGGACAAGCGGAGCGGGGTGAGCCAGCGGCTGCCGATTGCGACCCTGGAACTGGCGACCTCGAATGCGGAGCGGCGGGCGCTGCTGCATGGCGAGACGCGCGTGGTGCCGCGGGTGGGCGATTTGTACACGGCGCTGCCGGGAATCACGGGCAAACTCGAACTCGAATACGAAGGCGAGATGAAGGGCGCCGACACCGTGG
>DASYBN010000213.1:0-1660 GCA_036500785.1 Acidobacteriaceae bacterium | reverse complement strand
TTGCGCGCGCCGCAGCGTCACCTCTGCCTGCCTCACCGGCGAGCTCTCCGTTGCAGTCTGCTCGTTGAAAAGATAGTTGCTGTCGTAATGAAACTTGCCGAGGTCGCCGCTCACCAGCAGCAGCACGCCGTTCGCACAGCCACCCTGATCGACATCCGGCGTCGTGCCTGCATGGACGCGCCCCAGGTAGGCAAATGAGATGGTTGGCCTTGGAATCGCATGATGCGGCGAAGCCGTCGGAGTCTTGGCCGTCTCCGCAGGTGCGGACGGAGGCAGATACAAAACAACCTGCCCCCCCAGCAACACGTCGCCCGACGCGCCCGAGGTGCTCTCCTCGCCAACCTCGCGGCTCTCCGCGAATGGCTGCGTCTGCAGCTCGAGCATTACTCGCGGATGAACCGCCGCCTTCGCCACAAAATTCACGCCATACTGCGAAGCCGTCGCCGGCGAGTCAAGCGATCCAAGGTATCCCTGCTCAAACTGCAGATAGCCCACCGGCGGCAGCGTCGCAGGATTGGTCACGGTCGGCCGCGCCGGGTTCGCCGTGGGCACCTGCTGGGCCGCACAACTCCCCAGCCCCGCCCAGCAGAGCGCGACCCACACACGGGTTCGTCTGCCGCCGAAACGCTCTGCTCCGCGCATCTCGCCAGCTTATCCCTTGCGCTTGGCTTTCACGGGCGCGGCCTTCGAGGCCTTCTTCAGAGGCGCAGCCTTAGCCGGCGGTTTGCGAGCTGCTTCGGGCTTCGCCGCACTTTTTGCGGCGGGCTTCGCAGCCTTCCCATTGCTCTTAATCCCAGCGGCACCCTTGCCGTTCGCGGACACCTTCGCCGCCGCCGCGCTCGAAGTCGCCTTCGCCGCGGACTTCGTTCGGACCTCTTCGCCCTGAGACGCCGCACGTCCGACCACACGCGGTGGCGGTCCCGCCGCCGGTTCTGGATCAGCGTGCGAGACTGCTCCGCGCGGCCCGACGTCGACCCGCGTCGTCGCAGCCGCATTCGTCTCCGCGCTCGCGTTCTCGGCGTTCTGCCGCAGCGAGTGCAGCACCACGCGCAGCATCTCCTCCTCCGGCGCCGGCTTGCCCGTCCAAATCTCGAACTGCCGCGCTCCCTGCTGCACAAACATCTCCACACCCGAGATCACCGCCAGGCCCTTCTGCTTCGCCATCCGCAGCAGCGGCGTCTCGATCGGGTTGTAGACGAGATCGAACACGATCCTCGCGTTCAGCTCTTCCGGCGTCAGAATCGCGGCGGTCTTGTTGCCGTTCATCCCCGCCGGCGTCGCGTTGATGATCACATCGAAGCTCTGCTTTGCCAGCGCCTCGCGCTTCACCGTCTTCGCTCCCGCCTGCCGGGCGAGTTTCTGCGCCGTCTCCGGCGTGCGGTTCAGGATGCACACCTCCGCGCCTTTATCGCGGCAGCCAAACACCGCCGCCCGCGCTGCTCCGCCTGCACCCAGCACCAGCACTCGGGCATTTTTCAGGCTCAACCGGCGCTCCAACGGTCCCACGATTCCCGCCACATCCGTGTTGAAACCGTAAAACTTTCCATCCGGCAGCCGCGAGATCGTATTCACCGCGCCGATCTTCGCCGAGAGCGGATCCGTGCGCTCGAGGAAGGGAATCACGCCTTCCTTCAGTGGCATCGTCACACTCAGTCCCTGG
>DASYBN010000212.1:0-3179 GCA_036500785.1 Acidobacteriaceae bacterium | reverse complement strand
GTCTGCTTGATCGCGGCGGCTACCTCTTTCAGCGGGAACGTTCCCGTCCCCAGCGTCACCAGGTGGCCGTCCTTGTAGTCGCGCAGATGAAACGCGACGATGCGGTGGTAATGCTCGCGGATGAACTGCGGAACATTCGCTCCGCCGCGATACGCGTGTCCCGCGTCCAGCAGGAACGACACCACCGATGGATCCGTGCGCGTGTACAGCGCTTCAATCTCGCCGATCTTCGATTCAAACTCCGGCCAGTGATTGTGATACGCGAGCCCCAGACCGACGCTCTTCGCAAATTTCCCTGCATCGTCGAGAGCTTCAATCTTTCGGCTGAGCTGGTCCGCATCCGCCGCCGGAGCGCCGCTCAGCACCAGATGCTTCGCTCCCAGGGTCGCTCCGCCCCGCGCCACCTGCTGGTACAGCGCCACAGGAGAGATGCCTGTGGCCGGATCGTACATCGGCGTATTCAGAAAGATGTGCACGCCGAAGAACGTCAGCCCCGACGCCTCAATCTGAGCGCGCGCCTTCTCCGGCGCGGCGAACTGCCCCATGACATTTCGGAAGCTGCTTTCGAATCCGTCGTAACCGATCTGCTTTACCTCCGCCAGCGTCGTGAGAAACGTGGAGAAGTCCTTCGGATCGATCGGAAACGCATTCAACTGCACACCAAAGTGATAACGCGAGCGAACCGAATTCTGCCCCGCCCAGGAAAGCTCAGTTGAGGCGCACAGAGCTCCAGCTGCCCCGGCGCTGACAAGTCCCTTCACTACGGATCTCCGCGAGATGCAAAACGGCACGCGTTCACCTTTTTCGGTCAATTGATTTCGGCGGTGAGTATAGGCATTGCGAAGAATCGCTGTCAATCGATTTCAATCGATTGAGGTTCAACGCCTCAACAACAGCGTCCAGCGGGCCGGGCGGCCTCGCGCTGACGAGGGACAGGACGCGTTGCGCAGAGTCTGCGTTCAGGTGTGCGCAAGTGCATCGCTTCTCTCCTCTCAGTCATTCACCGGAATCGCCACGACAGGCAGACCAGTGTGATCCCCATAGAACTCCCGCAGTTCGCTGAGCTCTTTGGTCAGATTAGCGGCAATCATCTCATATCCGGGCTGAATCCGGTAGGCGCCATTAAGACAAAGGCTCTCCATCTCGTCGGGATCCTTCTCCAGATCGAACAGCTCCCACTGATTGATGTTGTAGTAGCTGATGAGCTTATATCGGTCCGTACGAATGCCGTAGTGCGGCTCCACCCAATGCGGGTCGCCGAACTCGTAGTAGTGGTAATAAATTGATTTGCGCCAGTCCTTCGGCTCTTCGCCGCGCAGCAGTGGAACCACGCTGCGCCCCTGCATGGACTCGGGCGCGCGAACTCCCGCCAGATCCAGAGCCGTCGGCGCGTTGTCGATGTTCACCAGGAACTCGTCGCGCACGGCGCCTGCCTCAATGCGACCCGGATCGCGCACCATAAACGGAACACGCAGCGCCTGTTCGTACATGAAGCGCTTGTCGAACCACCCATGATCCCCCAGGAAAAAACCATGATCGCAGGTGTAGACAATGATCGTGTTCTCCGCGAGCCCGCTCTCGTCGAGAAACTTGAACAACCTGCCGATGTTGTCGTCCTGCGCCCGCACGGTGCTCAGGAAGTGCGCCATGAACTGCTGGTGGTTCCACTGCTTTCGCTGCCGCTCAGTCAGATCTTTGGGCGGCGAGAAGTCCGGCATGTCGGCGATCCGCATCCGCGCTGCTGCAGCGGGGCTCGCACGATGCGTGTAGTCGTCCCAGAACGTCCCCGCCTCCGGGATCCGCTCGTTGTCGTAGAGATGTTCGTACTTATGCGGCGGGTCAAACGGACGGTGCGCGTTGAAATACTGCACCATCATCAGGAACGGCTGCGTAAACTGCTTCATCCCCTTCATCGCAAGATCAGTGATGACATCTGTTTCGTAGCCTTCGTGCGTCTGCTTTTCGATAACGTCGCTGCCAAGCGTTGAATTTCCCAGATATCCTTCGGCCTCGTAGTACGGCCCGCCCGCGCCTTCCTTGAACACGAAATAGTCGAACCCCACCTTGCCCGGATTTGCAGGCAGATGCCACTTGCCGACGATCCCCGTCTGATACCCGTTCTGCTTCAGGCTGCGCGCGACATTCGGCTGCGTCTCATCGAACGTCGGCGCCGGCTCGCCGCTGATGACCTCGATGCCAGGATTCGCAATCGTGCCGTTGACATGGTTGTACGTTCCGGTGAGCAAACACGCGCGGCTCGGACCGCAAAGCGCATTGGTCGTGAACGCATTGCGAAACCGCATCCCCTCGTTCGCGATGCGGTCGATGTTCGGCGTCTGGATCAGCTTGCTTCCATAGCAGCTCAGCGCGCTCACCGGAACGCCTTCACCGGTGATCCACAAAATGTTTGGCTTGCCGGTGCGTTTCCGCTTCGGAGCTGCAGCGGTTCGCGTCTGCGCGGCGCTGCTCGCGACAACTGAAGCCCCTTCTGCACGGGACGCACCCGCAAGCGACGCCGCGAGCGCTCCTCCCATCCCCTTCAAGGCATTGCGTCGAGAGAATCCTTGCTTCATCTCAGCTTCCCCTCCCCTGCGACTAACCCGCGAACCGCCTCAATCCATCCGCAGCACGCCTGCGGAAGAGTAACTTGTGCCGTTCACCGGCGTCTCGATGACCGGAAGATCCGGCGTCGCAGTCAGAACTTCAACCGATCCGTTGCGCAGCAGAACCGTATCCTCGACCTTCGCTCCATCGAAGCTCGGGTTCCATGCAAACGCCTGCGTTCGGCCGCAAACCTCCGCGCCGCCCGGTCGCGCAACCCACTCGCGTTCCATATAACCGGTGGCCCCGCCCTGATGATGCATCGTCTCCTGGCCCGCACATCCGGCTGCGGCATACGCATCGCGTGCCGTCGCGAACAGCTCATCAGCCGTGCGTCCCTTTTGCGTCGCGACGAGCAGCTTTGCATTCACCTGCGCAACCACGTCGAACTTGTCCTCAAGCTCACGCTCCATCGGACCGAAATACACAAACCGCGTGATCGAAACTGTAAGCCCCCAGCGCCGCGCACAGAAGTTCAACATGCCAAAGCGCTGCAACACACCATCGCGCGGCACGGCGTGACGGTAGCTGCGAATGCGGTCGTCGACCGCGGTGAGGAACACACTCGGCAGAATGCC
>DASYBN010000211.1:0-2347 GCA_036500785.1 Acidobacteriaceae bacterium | reverse complement strand
GCCATTAGCGATAGCCCTCCACGGGATAGTCCTTGCGGAGCGGGTGGCCGTTCCAGTTGTCGGGCATCATGATGCGCGTCAGCCGCGGATGTCCGGCGAACGTAATCCCGAACAGGTCAAAGACCTCGCGCTCATAGAAGTTCGCCGCCGGCCATACGCCGGTAATCGAGTCAATGCTCGGCGTATCGCCTTCCAGCCGCGCGACAATGCGGATCCTCTGCTTGAGCCTGTGCGAGAGCAGGGAATAGCTGAGCTGAAAGCGCGGTTCTGTCGGGTACCAGTCGACCGCCGTCACGTCTTCGAAGAAGTTGTAGCCCGCCTCCTTCGCCGCGACGCACGCCTGCACAATCGTCTCCGGCGCGACCGTCAGGGTCAGTTCGCCTCGATCCCATTTTGCATCGGTAATCAGGTTGTTCAAGCCTCGGATGGCCGCATGATCGTCCAGCGCCGCAGCGACAGCATCCTTGCCGAATACGGCCTCGGCCGTGGCGGGAGTTTGCATCGGATCGTTCGGTTCAGGACCTTTGGGTTCAGGCATCGGGGTGCAACGACTCCATTGAAAGCTAAACAGTTACAGATCGGCCTTGTCGTTCGACCAGTTAAGTACGCCCTTCTTCCAGACATAGAAGAGCCCCACGGCCACGAACCCGAGGTACACGAACATCTCCCAGAATCCAAACAGCCGCGATCCCGTAATGTGCGGAAGCTGCCGGTAGATTACCGCCCAGGGCAGCATGAAAACCGCTTCCACGTCGAACAGGATGAACAGCATCGCCACCATGTAGAAGCGTACGGAGAAGCGCCCGCGCGCATCGCCCACCGGGTCCATGCCGCACTCGTAGGCGCCCAGCTTCGTGCGCGAGCGGCGGTGCTTGCCGAGAAAATACGACGCCCCCACCATGAAGCACGCGAGCCCAACCGCGACGACGACCTGTATCGCGAGCGGAAGATACTGCCAGATGTATGGATTGCTCTGCATCGCCATCTTTGAGTGTAGGAGTGAGGTCGTCAAGGGTCAAGGCACCGCAGTCGCGGCCTGCGCCGGCAGTAATCATCATCTTCACAAGACAAAAGACGCCGCGGCATGGACACTAAGAGGCATCCGTGCGCGTGCTTACACTGGAAATTCTTTTCGTGGTATTTATCGCCTCGTTCATCCGGGCGATTTTCGGCTTCGGCGAGGCCCTCATTGCTGTTCCTCTGCTGGCCCTTATCCTGCCAGTGGAGATTGCCGTTCCACTTGCGGTGCTCATCTCGATCGCGATCGCGTTGATCGTCGTCGTGCAGGACTGGCGCAAGATTCACCTGCGCAGCACAGTGTGGCTCCTCCTGCCGACCTTGGCGGGCCTGCCGCTCGGAATCTGGCTGTTGAAGTTCGCGCATCAGGAGGTCCTCAAATCCGTCCTTGCGGCCGTCATACTCCTGTTCGCGGTCTATTCTCTCTTGGGCAAGCGGCCTCTGCGTCTCGAGCATGACAGCCGCGGATGGATGCTCGGCTGCGGATTTCTTGCAGGCGTCCTCGGCGGCGCGTATGGGATGAACGGCCCTCCGTTGGTGGTATACGGAGCGATGCGCCGGTGGTCGCCGCAGCACTTTCGCGCGACCCTGCAGGCCTATTTCCTCCCGGCAAGCGCAATCGGCATGGTCGGGTATGCGTCGGCCGGTCTGTGGACCGCGCCGGTCACTCACTACTTCTTGCTGGCACTGATGGCCGCTCTTCCGGCAACGTTCCTCGGTGGTCTCATCAACCGGCGTCTTCGGGGCGAAGCCTTTTTGCGTTATGTCTATCTGGGACTCATCTGCATTGCGATCGGTCTTCTCGTGCAGACGTTCGGGCATCGTCGCCGGTAGGCTCGGACCTCAGAAAAACCCGCGGTACCACGCGATCAGCGGCTCGCCTGCCAATGCAGCCAGCAACCCGCCGATGCACAGAAACGTGCCCAGCGGAATCCGGCTCACCCCCGTGCCCTTCTGTCGCGCGAGCAGCATAACTCCGTAGACCGCCGCCAGCACGACTCCCACAAAGAACGCCAACATCGCTGGCGCAAAGCCCAGAAAGGCCGCGATCATCGCCATCAGCTTGACATCGCCAAGCCCCAGCCCCTCACGCTTGCGCGCAGACCGGTATGCCGTGCGAATCAGCCACGGAATCGCCGCCGCTGCGCAGATCGCTAGCAGACGCCCGAAGACCAGGTGCTCGGGCCCAGTGAGGAACACATCTCCCTGGCTCGCGAAGGACCCCGGGCTCGACATCCGCAGGCTGTTTCGGGGATTCAGGTGAATGTCATACGCGCCACGAGGCAGAAAGATCGCCTCCACGCAGACCAGGAAAAAGCCGAGCGCTGTA
>DASYBN010000210.1:0-1789 GCA_036500785.1 Acidobacteriaceae bacterium | reverse complement strand
TCCACCGGATCTGTGACCTGCCGGTCGAGGGTAATGACCGCGCCAGGACCGATCTCCAATAACTCGGCAAGCGACATCTCTCGCGCGCCAAAACGTATGTTGGCCTCTAACTCAATGTCGAGCAGCTTGCCCAAACCGTTTCCGTCCACCATATGTCTACCCTCGGTCAGTCCGCTATGCGTGCCGTCATGCATGGGCGGTGCGTCTTGCGGCAGGCGCCCCAAGAGCAACTCGCAACCGCGCCATGGCTGAAGAGTGAAGCTGGGAGACACGTGATTCAACGACTCCCAGCGTTGCTCCCACCTCACGCATCGTCAGCTCTTCGTAGTAATAAAGCGTCAGGACGGTTCGTTCGCGTTCGGGCAGGTCCTCAATCGCCTGCGCGAGCAGGCGCCGCATCTCGTTGCTCTGGCACTGGACAAACGGATCATCTTCCGGACCCGCTGGAAGAAGAGCGAGCGCTTCGACGCCTGCATCCTCTCCTGGCGTTGCGTTCAGACTGCTTAGTTCAAGCCCGGACAGTTCACCCAGTAGCTGCTGATACGCGTTCAGGTCAAGCCCCATCTCCTTCGCCACTTCGCCCTCAGTCGGCGCCTCGCCAAGCTTGGCGCTCAGCGAGCGAATTGCCTCCTCGACGGCGCGGCCCTTCCGGCGCAAATCACGCGGTCCCCAATCCAGGGCGCGCAGACTGTCGAGCATGGCACCACGCACGCGAAACTGTGCATAGGTACGGAACTGCACCTTTTTTTCCGGATCGAATTTCTGCATCGCATCCATGAGCCCCACAACGCCGGCGCTGATCAGGTCTTCGATCTCGACCTGCTGCGGCAACCGTTCGCGAATACGCAGGGCGAGGAAGCGCACCATCGGCAGATGCTCGCGAAGCGCCTCTTCTGAGGCCGCCGAGTCTTCGTAAGCGTCACCGCCGAACACACCGCGCCCGACGGAGCCCCCTGGCACATCGTTTGTATGCGGCAGCGGAAAGAGGCTGACCGGGAGTTGGTTATGCTTCTGGCCTGTGGACGTTCTATGTTCCATACCTGCTCCTGTGCATCGCTCTCGCGGTTCCGACTGCCTGTTTAGCGCACGGTCCCCAGCGATCGGACTCGTACATCGGCGGGAACCTCACTCGGCGCCAGTACCGTCACCCGAGGTACCGCTGGCTCCAGCCAGCGCCGAATGTGATATCGCGCCGGACTCTGACACAGAAGCACGGGCCATGCCGTTGCGGCCGCCCCGCCACTTAGCTTTTTCAAAGAATCGGCCATCCGCCGGATCACCGGCACCGTCAGCGCACTTCGGTCGCTGATGTTCCGGCTTCCGTCACCAAAGCAGGACTGCAGCTCTTCCTCGATGGCTGGGTCGAGCAGCAGGACTGGAAGCGCTCCATCCGCATCGAGATGGGGCTGGATGAGCCGCCGCCCCATCGCCTGGCGGCATAGCTCCACCAGATGAGGCAATGACTTATTGGCGGGCGCAGCTTCCACCAGTACCTCAAGGATGGTTCCCAGATCGCGGATCGATACCTGCTCACGCAGAAGCTGCTGCAGGACGCGCTGCACCTCGCCCAGCGTCATCACCTTGGGGATCAGCTCTTCGATCAGTTTGGGATGGGAATCGTTCAATGCGTCGACCAGTCGCTTAGTCTCCGCTCGGCTGAGCAACTCGTGGGCGCATCGCCGCACCAGCTCCGACAGGTGCATCGTAATGACGGTGGTCGGATCGACAACGGAGTACCCTGCGGCCAGCGCTTGCTCTTCGAGCGCGGGAGCAATCCAGCGCGCATTTA
>DASYBN010000209.1:0-3136 GCA_036500785.1 Acidobacteriaceae bacterium | reverse complement strand
CGCGCCTGTCTGCTGGTTCATCTGACGATCGACGAAGATAATCCGCCCGGTGTGCGGGAAGGTTGAGCCATTGGCCAGCGTCAGCGAAAGCGGAATGTTCGCCGAGCCCCGCAGCAGATCCGTGTCGCCCTGACTGGACCGGTGCACCAGCCTTAGATACTCCGCGTCGCTGATCGAGAAGTAGACCTTGATCGGATCGAGCTGCGACACAGACGTGAGCACCGATTGCGGACTCACTAGATTGCCGACCTGCACAGTCGCCTGCCCCGCGACTCCGGTGATTAGCGAGCGCACGTGCGTGAAGCCGAGATTCAGCTTCGCGTTGGCAACCGCCGCCTGCGCCGCGGCAACCGACGCCTGCGCCGAGCGAACCGTGGCCTCAGTTTGCGCGACCTGCTGCTTATCATTGTCCAGCTGACTCTGTGCAATCGCATGCTGCGCTGCGAGCGGAGCATCGCGGTTGACGTTGATCTGTGCGAGCTGCTGCTGTGCCTGCGCCTGGCCGACGGAGCCCTGCGCCTGTCCAAGCTGACCTTCGGCCTGCTGCAGCGCAGCCTCGAACGGACGCGGGTCGATCTCGAACAGCACCTCGCCCTTCTGCACCACCGAACCTTCACGGTAGTTCTGGCGGATCAGGTAACCCGAAACCTGCGGCTGAATCTGCGCATTCACGTAGCCGTCGAGCGTCCCCACCCACTCATTCGTGAGAGGCACGTCCGCCTGCTGGACCGTGACGACGTCCACCGGCACAGGGCCGAACGCCGGCGCTGCGGGTCGCGCCTTCGAACTGCAGCCGGCGAGCAGCAGGCTCGCGACAGTAATCGATGCAAAGAAAAAAACGATAGGAGCTCGACGGGCAATCTGAAGCCCATCAGGTCGAGTTCGGCTCATCCAGACCTCTGGACACGCTGAGGCGTGTGAGTTTCAAGAGCTATAGATTCTTTAGTTAGGGACCGGATGCAAAAGTTTTTCGCGATCTGGTCAAGGCAGTTCAATGCGCTGACAACAGATTAACGCACAGGCTGCCCGCGATGCTTGCCAGCAGGGCCAGCGGCATCGCGATCAATCCTGCTTTCAGGAAATCGACCGCCGTGACGTGCAGCCCTTCGCGCCGCAACGCGAGCAGCCACAGGATCGTGGCGAGAGATCCAGTCACCGAAAGATTCGGCCCGAGGTCGACCGCGATCAGCGTGACATCACGCAGCAAACCTTGTGTATGCGTAAGCGCCAGCGTGTTCGCTGCAATGAGACCAACGGGCAGATTGTTCAAAAGATTATTGGCCACTCCGACCGTGAAGCCCACGGCGAGCGCGCCTGCCGGAGCAGCGAGATGTCCCGCCCCGGCAAGCGCCCGCTGCGTAAAACTGAGCGCGCCGATGCTCTCCATCGCCTCAACCAGAATGAACAGCGCGGCAACCAGACCAAGAGTGCTCCAGCTGATGTGCCTGAGTAGAGGAGCCGGGCTGGATCGCGTGCGGACCAGCACCACGGCCACGATAACGACGGCAGACACAAACGTCGGCAGGCCGAGGTCCTTCCCAAATCCAGAGGTGATCAGGAGAACGGCAAAGATGATTCCAAGGCCAGCCAGAACGAGCTTCCCGTTGGCGTCGAGTTTGACCGCCTCCGGGTTGCCCTCGATCGAGCCTTGCAACTCGCGCCGGAAGTAGAGCCGAAGGACGAAATAGGTGACCAGGATGGAGAGCACCGAAGGCAGAAGAAACGAGCCAAGCCATCTCCCGAGTGGAGGCATGCCGCTGTGGAACACCACGAGGTTTGCAGGATTAGAGATCGGGAGAACGAACGATGCCGCATTCGCAATCATCGCGCACGCAAAGAGAAAGGGCAGCGGGTCGATGCGCGCGCGCCGAACCGAGGCCAGGACAGCAGGCGTCAGGACCACCGCCGTCGCGTCATTGGAAAGACAGACGGTGACGACCACTCCGAAGAGATAGAGAAGAACGAACAATCGCCGTGCGGACCGGCGCGCGTGGCGGATGGCGAACGACGCCATCCAGTCAAACACTCCGTTCTCGCGCGCGAGCTCAGAGAGCAGCATCATGCCTGCAAGAAACAGGTAAACGTCCGTCCCTTTGGCGACAGCCCGGCCCGCAAGCGAAATCGGGATGAGATGCATTACAACCAGCAGCAGCGCGCCGGACCCGACCCAATAGACCTCAGCGATGTTGCGCGGCCGCAGCAGCATCAAAAAGACGCTGAGAGCGACGATTGCAATGATGAGAATGTGCGCGGCCAGCGGCGGCATCCGTGCGGCTTGTCCCCTGGAGCAGAAAGTATCAGACGTATAGATGCACTGACCGCCAATTTTGCTGAGCACGGTCGCCTGACAGCAGACCGGATGTCGGCTGCGGTATGCTGTAGGGCAGTGAGGCTGATCGCCCAGCTCGCGCGCCGCAAAGAACTCAATCATCTGATTGCGATCGCCATCTGCAGCCTTTTGCTGGTATTCGCGGTCGGCAGCAAGGTTGCCGCGTATCACTCGAAGGAGCAGGCGGCCAGGTCCATCGCGGCGCTCAAGGTCTGGCAGGCCAAGCAGGTCGCCACCGGAGCTCAAACCGCGCCGATTCCGGTTCTTCCATCGGCTGCGCTTGCGGTAGTGTGCCTCTTCTTCCTTTCGGTGGCTGTTCACGATCTGCAGCTCGGGCGTGAACTCACGGGCTTCCATTTGCAGAGCCAGGGCTTCTCACCAGCAGCGGTGCGTCCACCGCCGGCCCTCTAGACGCTCACGTTGACGCTGCGCGAAACGCGCGGGGTGTGACTCTCTCGTCGGCTCTGAAAAGTACAGCAAAGTGAGTGCAATTTGATGCGTAAGGCTCTTGTCCGTGCGACGGGGTTTTGCCAGGGCGTGCTGCCGTTGGCGTGCTGCGTCCTGCTGGTAGGCGGCTGTCATCGCGCCGGCTCGCAAAATGAAAACGAGTCCGGACCGGCGGTCGCTCCGGTTGCGGTGGTGCAGCGCGGGCAGCTTGCGAATAAGCTGCAGGTCGCGGGCGAGTTTCTGCCGTATCAGGAGGTCGAACTGCACGCCAAGGTCGCCGGTTATATCCGCCGCATCAACGTGGATATCGGCGATCACGTAAAGACCGGCGAGGTACTGGCGACACTCGACATTCCCGAG